>JANXYV010000163.1 GCA_025355875.1 Prolixibacteraceae bacterium
TGCAGAGTTGCTGGCCCGGTCGGAGCGCGAATCGGCCTGGAGGGAAATGGCCAAACAGGTGGCCCATGAAATCAAAAACCCACTGACCCCGATGAAACTGAACATTCAATATTTGCAGCGGGCCAAAGAAGAAGGGAACGAACACTACGACGATTTTTTTAAACGGGTCACCAAAAATCTCATCGAACAGATTGACACTCTTTCAGGAATTGCCACAGAATTCTCCAATTTCGCCCAAATTCCCGAAGCCAGAAACGAAGCTTTCAACCTCATCGAAGTCCTGCAAAATGTTAGTTCATTGTTTGAACCGAACCAGAACCTCTATATTCAACTTGTTCATGGACCACTCCGGGAAGTAGAAATCTTTGCTGATAAAGAGCAGCTTTCCCGGGCATTCCTGAACCTGATCAAAAACGGGATTCAGTCAATTCCTGCTGACCAAAAAGGCGAAATACGAATCTTGGTCAAAAAAACGGACGACATTGCTCAAATTACTTTCAGCGATAATGGTTCAGGAATTAGCGAAGAAGCACAGGATCATCTTTTCGAGCCCAACTTTACCACAAAAACAAGCGGGATGGGCCTTGGTTTGTCCATTGTCCGGAATATCATTCAAACTGCCGGTGGTAAAATAAGTTACGAAACCATTGAAAACACAGGCACAAGCTTTTTTGTGGAAATACCGCTATATAGATCTGCTTCCGATAAATCGTAAAGAAATGCCATTGGGGCAGTTTCACCGGCAATCTTAACCTTTTGGTCGATAAATGTGGTGAATTTGATTAGGATTCAATAAATTTGTTCGACATTGTTCATTCATAAAGGTCCAGTAAAACTTTAATTTATGCAATCACACGAAATTGACTACAAAATTGTGGGTAACGACATTCAGTTGGTAGAAATTGAACTCGACCCCGGAGAAACCGTCATTGCCGAGGCCGGTGCCATGTTGTACATGGAAGATGGAATAAGTTTTGATACCAAAATGGGTGATGGGTCTAATCCTCGTGCAGGTTTGTTCGACAAAATTCTTGCAGCCGGATCACGTGTCCTCACCGGCGAATCATTGTTTATCACGCATTTTACCAACCAGGGCTGGGAAAAAAAACATGTTGCATTTTCGGCTCCTTATCCCGGAACCATCGTCCCCATTAATTTACCCGATCATCAGTGCAGTTTGATTCTCCAAAAAGACGCATTCCTTTGTGCCGCCCTTGGAACCAGGATTACCATGCGGTTTAACCGAAAACTAGGTGCCGGATTCTTTGGCGGTGAAGGTTTTATCCTTCAAAACCTACAGGGAGATGGGAAAGTGTTCATCCATGCAGGAGGAACTGTTATCGAACGCCAGCTAAACAACGAAACCATTCGGGTGGATACTGGGTGCATTGTAGGTTTCGAAGAAAGTATTGATTTTGACATACAGCAGGCAGGTGGCTTGAAATCGATGGTATTTGGCGGCGAAGGTTTGTTCCTGGCAACCCTTCGCGGAACCGGCAAAATCTGGTTGCAGTCAATGCCGATCCGGAAATTGATTGCCCAACTCAGTTCATTTGGCCCAAACAGCCGGAAAGAATCGAGCAGCGGGTTACTCAATAATATATTTGAATAGACAAACAAACCAGATAAGATTTAACTCGACATTTTCAAAAAAATATCCGTTTAGACGCGGATATTTTTTTGATGCCTTTTGCTTATTTCCTATATTTAGCGAATTGAAAATCTATAAAACCTCACAAATACTATGGCCAAAAAGAAAACAGGGAAAGTTATCCAAATGCTGAGTCCCGAAAATTACATCCGGAAAAAAGTACGATTACTCCCAATTTACAAATGTCTGGTAAACTCTGACTGGGAAGATGGTGGTTTCGCAAACCTGATCGTTTCCCGCGGCCATACCAATGGAAATCTTTCACTTTGTTTTTATCTGGTCGATCTGTACTGTTTAGGCGTTAAGGATACCCATTTCAGGTTTAATATTACCAGATCTGATTTTCAGGAGCTAATTGAAAAAGGCGGTAATGATGGCTTTATTGAAATCAGTTACCCGCTGGCTCACAACATTGTTTACGCCGGACTTGAATTTGCAGAGGAATATGGATTCAAAGCGCACAAAGACTTTAATTCGATTACCCGGTTCATGCTCGAAGAAGATACAGAAGACGTTGAACTGATTGATATTGAGTGTGGAAGAGATGACAAGCCATTCTTTGTAAGCGGCCCGTTTGATGATCAGGTTAAAATAAACAAAATTTTAGCCCAGCTGGAAAAAACTGCCGGCCCGGGTAATTATGACTATCTTTTAGATGGCGAAGATGAACCTGACAAAAATGGATTTGATGAAGATGATGAATATATTGACGAATTGGAAGGATTATCAATGGAAGAAATACGTGATATGTTTCTGAACCTGAAAGCTCACCAAGAGACTTTAAATGAAGAAGATACATATCGTTTGGAAAATGTCACCGATTGGCTTTTCGAAAAAATGACTGATCCTGAACTTGTTGATAAATATTACGAGGAATATCTCGAAGAGCTGGATATCGAACTGACAAGCGAGTTAATTCCTGACGAAATGTTGGGAATAACTGCCGGAACGATACAAATTTCGCCGGAGTCCAGGGATTTGTTTATGAAAATATTTGTCGATAATGCGGACAATCCGAAACAGGCACATAAATTACTGGAAAAGTTTAGAAATCTAACTCCGGATATTCCAGCTTCCTATTATCTTGAACTTCAAATTCTTAGAGAAGAAGACTCTCCGCAATTCTCTCAAAAACTTGAGGAATATTATGCCAGATTCCCGGATTACTCTTTAATTAAAATCAATTGGCTGGGCGAATTGTTTTTATCAGAGGTTTTACCTAAAGAATATCTTGACCAGACTTTTAGCATTCAATCTATTTTTCCGGGAAGAAGGAAAATTCACAGCCTCGAAATGTTTAATTTCCTGATGTTTAAACTGACTGAATGCATGCAAAAATACGAGGCCAACAGGCTCGAAGGATTTTGTTGGGCCTATGAAGAACTAAATCTTAGTGCCAGTGATTGGGATATTCTCGACGGACTTGTTTCAATTATTAAATCGCGTATTGTGGCGGTGAATTTTAGTAACAGAAATAAGTAAAGACCATGTCATTTCTTCTTATTGAACTCTTTTTTGCTCTTCGTCTGAGCCCGTTTCACGTTTCCGTGCGGCTTTCACTTTGTTGCTGCCAAAGTTATGTGAGAAAGTAAATCTCAAAACTCGGGGTTCGAAATCGAGCGTTCCCGAGTTATGTATATTTAATTCGGGAATATCGGCGGTGAAACTGTATAAATTTGTCTTTAAAACATCACTTAAATTCAGGCTGAAGGTGTTTTTTCATTCTTCGATTTCTTCTGCAATCCGATTGACACCGAACCGCGGGAATTGCTTTTATTTATTCCAGACAATGATGGCGACTGATATGCCCCGGTAAGTTCACCTGTAAAACCTTCCATGATTATAAAGTTATTGATCATATCAACCCTGAAATTTTTCGAACTGATGTCGAGATTTTGACCTTCATATTTTGTATGAACATTTTGGATAATGCCATTCAAATTGTTCTGCATATTCCACCATTTGGTTAACCGTAACGGAAACGAAAGCATCAAGGAAGAAGTAGTTACCATATCCAGATTTTGTGACGTCAGGTAAAGTATATCTTTAACGGTATCCTGCGTGGGTTGAAACCGGCGAATGGCATTTGCTTCGTTCGTATAGGTATATGAGAGCAGAACCGATTTATACTTATAATCTGCTTTGTAGACAGTACTGATGGAAGGTTGCAGGTTTACATTTCCGGCTATATACGTGTCAGGCGTCTGAAAGAAAATAAACGGCGCCAGTTCATTGTAGGTTGGCCGGGTTATCCTGCGGCTGTATGAAAACTGAAGGGTGTTATTTTTATTCAGATCGTGCGAAATAAATAAGGTCGGAAACAGTTCCCCGTAATGACGGTCAATTAATCCAGTCTCTGTTACTGTATTTAAAACCGTGTTGGTATATTCATACCGAAGACCTGCATTCAAACTTGTTTTCTCATCGAATTTGAAGTTCAGTGATGAATAAGCTGCACTTATGTTTTCAGCTAAGTCATATTTATTGGTAAGGTTTTCGTCAAATATCCAGGTATCATTCACCTTGTTGGCTACGCTCACATCATTTACAAATTTGGAATTTGTGTATTTCAGTCCGGATTCCAATTTGATGCTTGTTCCAAAATTTCTAGTATAATCCAGCTTTCCGACAATTGCATTGATAGGAGTTACTTTAGTGACTTTAATTTCTTCGGCAGAAGTTGGTTGAGACACAGGATCCATATATTGAATGTAGTATTGCGAAGGATTGCTGTCGTCGTAATGAAGGTAATCGGCGTTAAATTCCAGAATTTCATCCTCTCTGAAAGAATGCTGAACATTGATATTTCCCGTGTAATTTTTCCATTTGTTCGATTCGCTGATCTTTTGATCAACCAGAGAAGTAACCTGATTATCTTTCAGGTATGAAATATGATTCATTGCATCCATTTCCCAGTCGCTGGTATATCCCGAAGCCAAAACACCAATTACGGTTTTGCTGGTTACTGTATAATCAAATCCTATTCGGGCATTATTAAAAGTTGTAACTGGTTCCCTTAAACTTTGTGACTTCGTTTCATAAAATGAGCCGTTTTGATTGGTCAGCCGATCCATACTAATAACCTGATGACTATTATCATAAGAAGAGCTGTACATTCCATAAATATTAACCTTTTTTACATGATGATTCATATTTATACTTCCATTCAGTTTACCGTCTACTCCGATTCCTGCACCCAGCGTGTATGTGCCGTTCGTTCCAAAATCATCATCCTTTTTCAGGACAATATTGATGATTCCGGCATCGCCTTCAGCTGCATATTTCGATGGTGGCGTTGTAATCAGTTCTATCTTTTTGACATTCTCCGAACTCATTCCATTCAGCATTTCGATAGCTGCCGATACCGGCATATGGCTTTCTTTGCCATTAATCATCACTAAAACACCATCTTTCCCTCCAAGCGAAAGTGTACCGCTTTGCCGGTTTACATTAACTCCAGGCGACTTTTCAAGTACATCGAGTGCCGTGGTTCCTGTCGAGGTAATACTATTCTCCACATTAATGACCAGCCGGTCGATTTGCTGTTCATAAATCGGTTTTTTACCCACTACGCTAATCTCGTCCAAATGCATAACATCTTCCTCAGCAATTAGCGGATCTATATGAATGTGTTCATTCGAACTGGTAATCTCGAAGGGTGCTGAAACGACCGTTTTATACCCAACAGCACTGGCTTTAATCAGGTATTTCCCAGGCTTGAAATTGGTAATGCTGAAAGTACCAACATCCGATCCCTGGATGCCTGTAACCATTGACGAGTCGCTCTGATTTATCAGAAGAATGGTGGCAAATAAAATGGGTTCATTATTAGTGTCATGATATTTTCCCTGAATTTGAGCCATATTTATTAAAGGTACGGCAAGTATTAATCCTGAAAAAACGAAGAAAAACAATAAATAGGAAAAATTCCTTGATAAAACTTTCATAAACTGTAATAAAAGATAAATTCATCTTTAATTACAACTAAGTTTAAATAAAGTTTTCTAAACGGCTATTTTCTGAAAATAAATATACGATTTCCGTTTCACTTTCAACAAAATCGAGTAATCAAAAAAAGACCGGAATAAAATCCCGGCCTTTCTGCTGTTTTCCTGTTTAAATTGTTCTCCTGTAATTAATTGCGAGATGCTCGTGCTATTTTGTCTCCTGTGATTCAACTTCAACCTTTATTTCCTTGCCGTCTTTTCCTTCCAACTCTTTATCTTTCCTTATTATCTTAATCTCAGATTCTCCATTCTTAAATTCCCGGATAATTTCAGGGGCTTCCGGAGGAGGCGGAGGCATCAATTGGTCGTCTCCATGGAAATCGAAAGTTGTTTCTTCGGGTTCTGAACTTTTCTTCCGGATAATCTCAATTTTCTCCAGACCACCTTTCATATCTTTGATCTTGAACGAAGTAATGTTCGGATCATTTAAGTCAATGACTCGACCATTATGTTTTGGCACGGGTGGCATTGGCGGAAATGGCATCATATGATGATGGTTTCTGTTAATCATGTCATTCCCATCTGTTATATGCTTCGTGACAACAATGTGTTTTCCCAAAGAATCAATATTTTCCGTAACAATTTCCATGTCGTCGCCATTATCCATGTTCCAAATCATAGGCTCTCCGGGTTTTGCATCACCATGCCTGATGATCGTTACATTTTCATTCTCTCCTTCAGGGTCTCCGGTCACAATAATCTGTTGCATTTGGTCAGACCCTGAATGACTTGTTGTTTTTCCGATTTGCTTTCCTCTAATAGTGTCGCCTTGCCAAACAAAAACGTCGTCTCCGTAAACAATGGTGTCAAGTTCCGTCTTTTTGCCATTTTCAATTTTCGTCATTTTAATGTGACGTGTTTTCTTTGGTTGTTCCTTTTGGTCGTCATCAGTTTTCGGTGTAAAGGAAGTAAGGGCAAGCGATGCCAGTCCAATCATTCCGAATAATGCTAGTTTGTGTTTCATTTTGAGTAATTTTTAGTTTTCGATTTCTGCAAGCAAAGATACTTGTTCAACTTTAAAACCTTGCGTTAAAGCCCGGTTAAAGTCTGTTAACAAAAAGTTAAAGTCTTATTACCGCGATATTTAATGATTATCTCTGATGCTATGAACAAAAAGATTATGGATCACATGACAAAGTTGTGGGGGACAATATAAAATTGAATCTTTGTTCCAAACAAATAGAGATGCAATGACAATGTTAAATGATCATTACCAGAGCTTAATTCAACTTATATTACCCCAAGAGATATTCGATTATTT
>JANXYV010000174.1 GCA_025355875.1 Prolixibacteraceae bacterium
TGGCGGGCGATCCAACCATACCTGGTTTGTTTTGACCTATTTGCTTGGCTACCCCAAAGCGAGATTGTATGATGGTTCATGGGCAGAATGGAGCACACTCATCGGAGTTCCAATTGAGAAATAAATTGGAGGATTACACTCCAGACAAGTGGTACAGGCGTATATATAAGGATCAAAATGCAGCTTAGCTTTTCGCAAAGGTTCGTTTTTATCTGGTGAAACCAATAAGATTGAAACTTATAAAAGGGTAAAATAAATCGGTGATGAAGTTTGAAGTACCTAAAGGATAATGCGTAAAAATCAACCTGCACTATGGAAACAAACAACATTGCCCGTACCGAATTCATTGCATCCCATACCTCGGTGCATCCTTCCGTTTTCACCTTGCTGATAATCCCGTTTGGGATAATGAACGGGTATGCAACCGTTACACTCGCGTATCTTTTTTCTAAAGGTGGTATTTCGGTAGACAAAGTCGCTGCTCTGGTTGCAGCAGTGCTTCTCCCTCATATTTTCAAATTTATCTGGGCTCCGCTGGTAGATTCCACTTTTTCTCTTAAGAAATGGTACCTGATTGCCAATTTTCTAAGCGCCTTGGGGATTCTGACGACAGGAATTCTTCCGATCCAGGAATCCAGTTTACCACTGTTAACCTTGATCCTGATTTTTTCAAACTTTATGGTTACCTTTTTAGGTATGTCAACACAGGGTCTAATGGCTTATGATGTTCCAGAAGAATCAAAAGGACGGGCCGGTGGTTTTTGGATGGCTGGAAATCTTGGGGGTGCTGGTCTTGGAGGAGGCGCCGGACTATGGCTTGCGCAACGGTTGCCGGAGGAATGGATGGTTGCTGCAATACTTGCTTTTACTTCTTTGTTGTGCTGTACCGGGCTTTTCTTTTTAAAAGAGCCTAAATCAACAATTCGGGAACCTCACATGCGCGATACCTACCGGAATATTTTTCAGGATGTTTGGAATACCTTGAAAACGAAGTCGGGAATCCTGACCATGATCATTTGTTTTCTAACCCTGGGGACGGGTGCTGCATCCAATTTGTGGTCAGCGGTTGCTCAGGATTGGGGTGCCAGTGCCGATACCGTAGCCTTGGTGACCGGCGTATTAGGAGGACTATTTACTGCTCTGGGATGCATTTTGGGAGGGTGGATTTGCGACCGCATCAATCGCAAGAATGCCTATTTATTATTCGGACTTCTTGGAGCTATATGTGCGGTTGGAATGGCGTATTCTCCAAAAACGGAACTCATGTATATCATCTGGACTTCGGTTTATGCTGTCTTCATGGGATTTTCATTTGCCGGATTCTCTGCGATTGTACTTGAAACTATTGGCAAAGGTGCTGCTGTTACGAAATACAATATCTATGCTTCGCTCTCAAATGCCCCTATTTACTTCATGATATACGTTGAAGGATGGGCACATGCCCGATGGGGTTCAACCGGGATGCTGAATATCGAAGCACTTTTTGCCGTGCTGGCGATTATTGTATTTCTCATCGTGCAAGCTGCAATGAAAGAAAGGAAAAGCTTGTCGCTTGAAATTTTTACAGTTAATCAAGATTAACCTGATGTTTAAAAAAATGAACTTTATAAAATAATCTCCAAAATCATCCATAAATGAAACCAGTAATCTTTCTTGTTGCGGTAGCATTCCTTTTAGTATTGGGAGATGCAAAATCTTTCGATCGACGGTGTGTTTTATTAGACAGTAGCGATGCGAGTTCGGAAAACCACAAGTTGGTCCGGGATATATTCAGGGAGTTGATTGAAATAAACACAAGTTCCAAATTTGGCAGTACCAAAGCTGCAGAGGCAATGGCAGTCAGGCTAAAATCTGCCGGATTTCCGGCGAGTGATATTCAGGTTATCGGTCCCGATGCGCTACATAAAAACCTTGTATTTAGATTCCACGGAACTGGAAAATTAAAGCCTGTTTTGTTCATTTGTCATTTGGATGTGGTGGAAGCGCTCCGGACAGACTGGTCTGTCGATCCATTTACATTCCTTGAAAAGGACGGTTATTTTTACGGTCGTGGTACAACTGACGTTAAAAACGATGATGCTTCTCTGGTAGTCAATCTAATCCGGCTTAAGAAAGAAGGATATATTCCGAATCGGGATATCATTATTACCCTTACTGCTGACGAAGAAGCTGGCAATGCGAACGGAGTGAACTGGCTTATCACCAATCACCGCGACTTAATTGATGCGGATTTCTGCATCAATCCTGACGGAGGAGGAGGTGATCTGAAAAATGGGAAGCCTGTCGACCTGGGAATTCAAACCAGCGAAAAGATCTATTACACCTATACGCTCGAAGTAAAAAATAAGGGCGGTCACAGTTCTTTGCCGGTAAAAGAGAATGCAATATACCGACTTGCTGCGGGCTTGACCCGTCTGGCAAACTATGATTTCCCGGTCAGGCTGAACGAAACAACCCGTAATCTTTTCGAAAAAATTGCTTCCGGAGAGTCGGGTCAGGTAAAATCGGACATTCTCACTATTCTTAAAATCCCTTCGGATACTGCTGCCGCCAGACGAATTCAGGCTTCATCTGCATATATACCGGTATCGTCCCATCCCGGACTGGAATCAATCCAGGCGATTACAATTCCTAAAACAACAGCCATAATTACAGCAATATAAAATGCTTTCTTCATGATTTTTAGAAATATAGTTTGCTATTTTATTTTAATGATTATCTCTTTAATGACTTAACGCCGAAGGTGTTCCATTTTCATAACCTTAGGTCTTCGACCTAAGGCCATTCCAACCATATAAAACAACTGCCTGAAAGGCAGGACAAAATCAATCTTTCAGAAAATATCGTTCATCTATTTCAATTCCGTTTTCAATCAAAAACTTACGATATTCTTCTTCAAAACTTACCTTATTATGGTGCTCTTTCTGGTTCTTAATATAATCGATTGTTATTTGCTTTTCTTTAAGATTATACGTGAATCCAGCAAAGCTGACTGCCCACCCTTCAAAATCAGGAAAGTTTGGATTGGTTGACAATCATTTACTGGAATACTCTTTAAGCTCTTTCATAAAATCAGATACAGCAAAAGTTGGATGAATATCAACTAATAAATGAATGTGGTTTGGCATAACACCTATACGATACAGTTTACTCTTTTTGTTGTTTACAATACCCATGATGTATGCATACAATTCATTCTCATGTTGTTCTGAAATTGTATTTTTACTACTCTTGGTTCTAAATACGATGTGATATAAAAGTCGCGTGTAACTCATCCATCTATTTTTGTCCTGCCTGTCAGGCAGATGTGGGTTCTTGCTTGTTTTTCCGCAGGTCGTTGACCATGCGGTTATGAAAATTTTGACTTTTCAAGTCAATATATTCTTTCGGTCTTATTCCAGATTATCATTTTCTTTTTCCTTATTTTCTTCCAAGACACATGATTGCGTTCAGAATCATCTGATTTTGGGTTTTATTATGAAATGTAAACGATAATTGCCGTTTGGTATTGCTGTCGAAGTCGATATCGTTGTGCCCCATGTTGAAATAAATCATCCGGTATTTCGTGTTGGTCCAGACTACCGGATAATAGCCGGAATGCCATATTTCATAAGGTTTCGGGCCGGTTCCGAGCGGAAAACTGGTTGAATCAATCGAAGCCAGTATCTGGATATCCGGATTTTTACGGAGATCATTTTTCCAGCGGTACCATTCGTTGGCTGAAGCGGTGAATTTTTCAGGAAGATGCTTCATTGCCGGATGTTTCCTGTCTTCCACTTTCAGGATCGCCGAAGTTGGCCGCCAGGTATTGCTTCCGTATTCGCCAGAACCCAGGAATTGTTCGTGATACCAGTCCCAGTTTTGCGGGTACGCTGAGGGAGTCAGGGCAAAAGCAGCGAAATGAAAACCCATGAATGCACCGCCGTTTTCCATATATTTCTGAAATGCCTTCCGTTGATCGGCCGAATCGGGGCGAACTTCAAGAAAAATTACGACCTGATATTTTGAAAGAGTATCCTTGTTGAGTTTGGTCCAGTCGTTGGTGGCGTGATAAACGAAATGATGTTTACGGCCTTCTTTCGAAAACCATTCGTTCGCTTCCCTCACAAAGCTTGTGTGAGCTTCTTCATGATTAGCAGTATAGAATGCGATGACTTTAAATTTAGGCTGTCTTTGCCCGGCCAGTAGCCTGGCTCCCTGGAAGCAAAGAAGACAAACAAAAAGAAGTTTTAGGATGGATCGCCACATAGTTGGTTGAGTGAAGGATAGAAAACATGATTCTGGTCTGCCAAAACCGGGAAAGCAGCAACGACGCCTATCCGGCAAGTACGGGTTCAGGCTGATAATGATGCGATTCTTCGGGCACAGGGTTAAAAACTTCAATGACCACCGAATCTTCCAGAGCTTCGGTACGATGACAAATGTGTTTCCCCAGACACCAGCTATCCCCCTGAACCATTTCGCGGGCAATGCCATCGATAACAAGAAGAATTTTGCCGCGCAGCAAATAGGCAGAATGATCGCTTAGGTGAACATGTTCAGGCAATTTTGCACCTTCTTGCAGCGAAAATTCCGTCATCAGCAACGAGTCGTCGCGCCGCGTAACTTTGATTTCAATTCCTTCTACCAGTTGGTTTTGAACGATTTCATGATGAGAATAATACATGGCAATGCTTTTAGGTTCGGAAATTTAGAAACTTCCTGCTATTTCTGATCACTTTCAATCAAAAATTTCAGATAATCTTCACGAACAGGGCAAAAAACTTCAACTGCCACCGAATCTTCGGCTATTTCGGCCCGGTGACTGACATTCCCGGCGATGTTCCAACTGTCGCCCGCCGAGAATTCGGTTGCCAATCCATTAACAAAAAGCCGGATCTTTCCTTTGACCAGGTAACCGGTTTGTTCGTGTGGGTGTTTGTGCTCCGGAAGTTCGGCATCTTTTTCAAGCTGGAATTCAGCCATGAGTGTGGATTGCCCGTAGCACAAGGTTTTGATGCGGATCCCGGGGAGAATTTCGGTGTATCCTTTGTTTGAATAATGAGAAAACATAGGTGTAGGTTTTGATTTTATTTCAGGACATGATGGGCCAGCACTTTTTGAACTTCATAAACATCGACCGACTTATTGAATTTTCGGGAAATACTGGGCAAAGCTTCGCACGAAATCCAGATATTCAGTTCGGCATCGAGGTCAAACGTTCCGGCCGTTTCGATGCTGAACCTCGAGATGTGCCGGTAATTGATAGAAAGATATTCGGTTTTGCCTCCGGATATGCCTTGTTTGTCAATCAAAATCAGACGTTTGGTCGTGAAGATGAAGGTGTCGCGAATCAACTTGAATCCCAGTTCCAGTTCTTCGCCTTCGGTCAGCAAATTGCCATATTCCCGGCTTAATTCTTCCTGACTTACCACTCCGGCGTTGCCCATTAATGCTGAAAAAAGTCCCATGATGTTTGATTTTAAAGATTATTATCTTTCATTGTTTCAACCTCTGACTTTTTGTGCCAGAAACACATCTAATTCCTGAATCTGGTTTGTCTTTTCAATTTCACGAATCCGGATGTGAATGTGCTCTGACTCCGTTTCGACGACCAGTATTTTTGATTTGATTTGCGACTGATAAATGCAATAAACACCAAAAAGAAACAGCAAAAAGGGCAATCCCAGTATTTCACTCAATCCCCTGAGATTGGCATGAGTTCCTTCTGAGATGATGCTTTCGCCAATTTGCAGAATGGGCATCACCAGTTTGATGGCTCCGGCATAAAGTCCGATTCCGGCGGCAAAAATGATCCAGCGGTTTTTAAGCAGATGACCATCTTCAATCCTGAATTCCAGGATTTCAGGAAAATCAAGATGCCGGTATGCAAATCGGTTCCGGAGAAGATCGATTCCATTATCGTTAATAATGACAGCCGGATTTGAGAATGCAGGCATTGAGTTGAATTTGAATTTTGGTTCATGCTAAGTTAAAACATAATCTACCACAAATCATCCTCTATCTCAGATTATTTCATGCCATCCTGGTCTTCGTTTCCCACTAATCAAAAACCGCCGGGAAACATGTCTCCCGGCGGTTCAAAATGTGATTTATCAACAAAACAGTCTTAGAATTTAAATCCAACCTTGAAGTAATACAAGGAGCCGCTGAATCCCATCTGCACACAATCCCATACACCACCTGATTCAGTGGAAGCAGGATCATGTTTATCGGGATAGACATTGAAAATATTGTCGCCACCAATTGTGAAAGTGAAATTCTTCAATTTATAACCAGCTGACAAATCGGTTGTAATTTTCGGAGAATAAATGTCCAGTTCATTTGGATCGGCCACATTATCACCGTTATCGTTCCAGTTGATGAGCTCAACCTGGCCAAAACGGGTCAATTTCAGGTTAGAGAAGAAGTTTCCACGACTATAGTCAACACCCAGGTTGATTTTGCTTTTGGGCGCCGAAGCAAGCAGAAAATACTTGTCGCGGATTCCAAAATAGGTGCTTTCTTTTCCCTTAAGTTTGTCATTGGTATAAACCTGGTCAATCACCATGTGGTTGAAATTTCCGGCCAGCGAAAAGCGGAGGTTGTTTTTTCCGGCGAACATCATGTGGTATGACAAAATCACATCAACTCCCTGAGAAGTGGTGTTTACCGCGTTGGTAAAGAATTGTGCAGCGCCAATGTTCAGCTTTTTCAATTCATCGCCGATGACATCATCCTCGCTGGTGAACGAACCTGTGAGTACGATTCGGTCCTTAATCTGGACATGATAGGCATCAGCCGTCAGGGTAAAAGCATCCACCTTGGCTGTAAAACCAATTCCTGCATTGAGCGAAACTTCCTGTTTCAGAGGAGGAATCCCCAGTGCCCGGGTAATTGGGCTGTTATTCTTTGCAATAATTTTATCGATGGCTTTTCCGGCTACGATATCAGTGAATTTGGTATTGAAATACAATTGTGCCAGCGATGGGGCCCTGAAGCCTGAACTGAATGATCCGCGAATGGAGAAAGCGTCCGAAATTTTATATCGCGCTGCCAGTTTGCCATTCAGGGTGCGACCAAAATCGCTGTAATTTTCGAGACGGGCAGCGCCACTTGCCGTGAACTTTTTAGTCACATCCAGATCGAGGTCTATGTATGCGCCTACATTGCTGCGTGATTCTTTCAGCTCATTGGCTGGCTGAAATCCGGGAAATCCTTGCGCGCCACCGGGGCGGTAGATCGTGTCATTTCCTGAAATTGAAAAAATCTGTTTCCCATAAGTTTTGTACGAAGCCTCTTCACCCGCTTTTATCTGGTAGGTTTCTATCCGGTGCTCAACCCCGAAGGCCAGGTTCAAACCCTGAGCAACTTTAGGATAAAGTCGTGACACATCGAGGTTGGTTGTATTCTGCGACAGAGAAAAGCCTCCGGCGGCGAAACGGGTAGGTGAGTTTTCGAGCATCGAAGAGTTCAGTGTATTATCCACAGTATATTGCATGCTGTTCGATCCGTAAGTATTGCTGAAATCGACTGTAAAACCGCCAATCAGGGTTTTCAGTCCGGCGGTAACCGAATTGTCGTTGATATTGGATTGGATCTGTGGATCAAATCCATTGGGATAAATTGAAATTACATTCCGTTCCTCATCGGCTGCGCGAGTAAATGCATACGCATCGGTGAAACGCGAATTAAATCCTCCGGAAACATAGATTTCAGTGTTTTCGTCCAGCCTGAATGAGGAGTTTAGATAGGTCGCAAAGTTTTCTGATGCTGCGTCGCCAAATTTGTTTCGGTACACGGTATACAAAGCTGGGTCAGCACGCCGGTAAGTGTGATTGAGTTTTGAATAATCCATCGTCATATTAATGAAGCCCTTTTCCCCGATTTTTGTTCCATAGTTTCCGTTGAACTGGGTCATGGTGCCATCGGTTTTATTTTCTTCCGGAAGAATACCGTATTTGCTTGGAGGGGATGAATTCCTGACTCCTTCTGAGAAATTTCCGGTGAACTCGTCGGTATTCGATTTCAAAACGATGTTGATCACACCCGCAATTGCATCCGATCCATACTGGGCAGCAGCACCGTCACGTAAAATTTCGATCCGGTCAATTGCAGAAATCGGAATTGCATTCAGGTCAGTTCCGGTATTTCCCCGTCCGCGGGAACCGAAAAGATTAATTAATGAAGATTGATGCCTGCGTTTTCCGTTGATCAAAACCAGAGTCTGATCTGGTCCCAGTCCGCGTAAAGTAGCCGGGTCAATATGGTCAGCGCCATCGGCACCGGATTGTTTATTCGAGTTAAACGAAGGGGCAACATATTGCAGCATCTGATTGACATCAGGCTGTCCAAGCGTGGTGAGTAATTTTGAGACTTCAATCACATCAACCGGAACAACACTTTCAGTGGCAGTTCGGTCGTGCCGACGTGAGCCAACTACTTCGATATTTTCGAGCACAGTGTTATTCACCAACACAATATTCAGCTCTTTTTGTTTTCCAACCTTCACTTCCTGACTTTCCAAACCAACAAAGCTAAATACGACAACCGAATTTTCGTCTTTGCAACTGATCTTATAATTGCCGTCGGAATCAGTAATAACACCTCTTGATGTTCCTTTTTCGGTGACACTTACACCGGGAAGGGCCTGTTTCTGGTCGTCGGTGACTTTACCCTTGAGCACCACCTGTGCCACCAAAACATTTGTGCAGAATGCCAATAGAAAGAACAGAAATACTTGTTTCATAGTTTGAATATTTAAAGGATTTGGTTTTGACTATTTCGTATGAAATATGAGTTATTACTTTCATATTACAATATTAATAGCGAAAAAACCAAATATATATCAGGATTCCAAATCAAATGAGAACAAAATGACATTAGTGCTTTTAAGATTCTGCCAATCGGTTCATTTCAGACCATAAAAAACCGCCAACAGCACTTTTTTCGATGTGCTGTTGGCGGTCTAATCATTGTTGCTCCCTTTGATACGCTAAGTCGACTTCGATAAAAACTCAATCTGGAACTCAAGGAGCGGCGCTTCGGATTCCGATCTCCGTTTTTCGGTCTTCTGACTTCGGTCTCCCGTCTTTTTTCACTTCACCTCAACCAACTCAAACGGCTCCATCAATCCGTAATCCATCAGGAAATATTCGGAAGCCTGAGGTATTTTGGCCGGTGCGCTATTCCAAGACCAGGGCCCGAAGATCCAGCCGTCGTTTTTCTGGTAGAAGAATCCGAAGGTATTTTTCAGACTACCAACCACTTTTACCGTAATTTCGTTCGCGCCGTCCTTCACCAAATCGGTGACATCCAGTTTATTTGGCCTGAAAGCGATCAGACCCGCTGCCCGACCATTGACCAACACTTCTGCCACCGATCCATTCCATTTGTTCAGTTTCACCATGAAAATTGCTCCTGAAGCTTTGGCAACCTTGAACGATTGTGTGTAGGCCACTTTTTGTGAATAGAATGGCAAACCGGTTTCGCGCCAGGAACCCAAAACACTGATATCGCTATTGGCAATCTCGAAGCCGCGATTGGCAGGCTTCACCAGGAAATCGCCCAGCAGATAAACCGGCATCACTTCAGCCAGAATATTCATTCGGGGCGCTTTCAGGGTCAGGGTATTTTCGCCGGGTTTCAGAAATTCTCCAACGGCAAACTCCGGAAAACTTTTTTCAATCCACCAGGTGTTTTCCATTTTATGAACTTCTTTTCCGTTGATGCTCACGGTCCACATTTCTGGGCGCTCAACCACTGCACGGATTGACTTCAATGCCTCGGTACTGAGGTTCGGATTTATCTGAAAATGGTAGCTGGCTTCGAACCACGAATCGGCCTTGAACTGAGAATCTAACTCCAGATAGGTCTTTTTATACTGAATTTTATGCTGCCACGGATTGCCCATTTTTATTCCGTTCTCGTTGAACAAACCAATCAGCGCATCCATGAAATAAACCTCTTTTTTGTCAGACTTTGCTGTTTTTAGGTCGAGATAATTCACCACCAGAATATTGTCTGATTCACGTTTTACATTTACTGTACCTTCACTTTCAATTACAGTTTTGGCTCCCAAAATCGGCACATATTCAGGACTTGCAGGTTTTTGGTTGCTAATTGCAAACATTGCGCTTCCAACTGGTTCGAGTTCGATCTGGAATGATACCTTGCCATTTTCAGCTTTGGCCGGATAGCTGTAAATTTTGCCATCGATAAGATCAAGTTTAGAAACAAATTTGCCTTCAACCGTAATCTCAGCAGAGGCTTTTTTCGTTGGATGGGAGTTGACTGCAAACAGGATTTGTCCATCTTTCAGAATCCTTCTCTGATGGTACAACATGCCGTTTTGGGTTTTGTCTGTCATGTCAAACTCCTCATGATTCAGGAGTTTCAGGGCTTTTGCATCGGTTAGGTTTTCAGCAACAATCCACTGTTCCGGATAGTTGGACGCCAAATCTTTTACTTTCATTGATTCAGTAGCATTTACCATCAAACTATTTGGGCTGAAGGACAGCACTTTCCCGCCGTTCTTCAGGAATTTCCGGATCAGTTCAAAAGTAGATTCATCAATATTTTCCATTTCCGCCGGAAGTACCACCAACGAATAGTCGCGCTGACCCACTTTCAGGAATTTGCCATTCACGCTGCCTAAAACTTTCAGCACATTTTCCGAACCGAGGTCGTATTCCACGTGTTGCTGTTCCATGCGGTAAATGAAATTTTTGAAACCGTCGCGAATCCGGTCGATGGCCGGACTTTTTTCTTTCCTTGAGAAATACATCCAGGCCGTGGTATTGGGCTGAAGCACCAAAGTCTGGTTCATTTGCTGACCGGCGGACATAGCCATTGAAACCCTTCCGATATAATCGCCCATCAGTTTATAATGTTCCCACCAAGGTTCGTGGTATGAGAAGGAAGGCGGGTAGTCGAACTTGCGCACACCATTGAGCGAATAATAGGAGAGGTGCTGATTCACAAAATTGACACCCAGCACACATTCCCAGTCAACCAGTCTTTTTTGAGTTTCGAAATTCATTTCCCAGCCACCTCCACCATAGGTTTCGCTCAAAGTCCGGGTTCTTCCGGCCTGATTGGCCGCACTCCGCAGTTCGCGGACGGCACGGTCGTTTCCGAATTGTCCGCCCAGTCCTATGGGATCCAGCTGATTTCCAAGCATGTCAATTCCAGGCTGCTGGTGCCAGATGTAAAAAGCCGACTCGTCGAAACCATGGGTTGGTTCCGGCCAGCCATGCTCCCAGTAATGTCCGGTCCATTTCAGATCTTTTTCATCGCAATATTTGCTCCAGGGTTTGGCCCACCGATCGACAAATAGCTCCAGGATGAGCTCGTAATAATCATGACGAACTTTCTTCCAGTTGCCGGTCTCTTCCACCAATGAAGGAAGGTTTACTTTCAGGTTATAATTCCATCTTTTCAGAAAAGCATCAAATAAATCAGGCGTCCAGCGAATGATCGAGTATTTCGACATGGCTGCTTCAAGGTTTGGCTCGTCGGTAAAAATTCCGGGAAGGGTTTTCCCAAAATCGGCAAGATTCTTTTCATAACCTTTTGTCATGGTGATTTCCATAAACTTTTGGGTAACGCCCGGATAAAGCAGATCGACATAGGTAAATCCTCCGTACCAGGGCGATTTATCAGGATAGGTTTTCCGGAAAATATAGTAGGTTCCCGGTTTTCCTGTTTCCTGATGGATGGTCGCAGTAATGTCAGTGAAACCGGTATCGGTTTTCTTCAGGATCACTGCCAGCGTATCAGAGACTGCTACGTTCAGATTTTGCTGGATTTCAAGGCTCAGACCAGCCCCGTGTTTATAGGAATCGGGCATTTCTGCCGGAACGTGCCCACCGGCAAAACCCGATGGATAGGAATTTTCGTCGTAAATCCAGACTTTCATTCCCAATTCTTTTCCTTTACTGACGGTATAATCGAACAGGTGGAACCAGTCATCCGACAAGTATTCGGTCAACAATCCCGGACGTGGATGAACAAACACCCCGCCAATTCCAGCTTTCTTAAATTCCTTCATCTGGAAGTCGATTCCTTCTTCGGTGATCTGTTCGTTCCAGTCCCAAAGAGGCGCACTTCGGTATTCAGAAGGTGGATTGGCGAATAAGTGTATTAGTTCGGTGGTAGTCTGAATGCCTTCAGGAGTCTGCTTTTTGTTACAACTTAATGAAAGGAAGATCATCAGAATGATTCCGGAGATCAGGAGAAAGTTGGTTTTTTTCATGGTTGGTATTTTAGTTGGTTTTCAATTCTATGATTAAGTTGCTGCTAACTTTTTGTTTTTATGATCGTTTTCACTGTCTCGTCCGAAAAATGATTTGAAACTTTGCACCCACTATCACGCAGACGAATTATCTATGTCGACAATGTTCGACTACAATACTTTCACCGCTACGCGGTTTGGTTTTTTCGTGAACAGAGACTGAATACTCCTTTCTTTCCTTTTTCACTATTTTGTAATTCTAGCAAATCCTTACCACATTAATGCCCAGAATCTTCCCCAGTTTCAGAATTTTATCCGAAATATGTCCGACTCCGATGGCACAATGGTGAGCCGGTCCCTGTTTCGACCATTCGTTCATGAATCGTTTGGCTCCAATAGGAAAACGATAGCGACTGTTGGTGTTCCCGATTTCGAGTACTGGTCCGGCAACTGATTCACCTTGGGCTACAAGCAAAAATATTCCATCTTTTCCCTCCACCACTGATAACAAAGTAACTGGTCCATTTTTGATGGTCATCTGGATCGACAATCCTTTCCCGGGTTTTCCATGATAAACGGACAGCGGAACCAATCTGACGCGTCCTTCGGCAATCGCAGAATAGGCCGGTCCGTCGTGGCCCAGCATCACGATATCATCCTTAAAATCCATCAGGTAAAATTCGGAGAATGAACCACCTGCACCAAATTCGGCCATGATTTTCATGGCCTGGGCATTTTTTACCTCACATTCGCCTGCAATCGGAATGTTTTTGCCAGTCAGCAGGGTGTTTCCTGCAATTACTGAAGTGACTATATTTTCATATTCGTTTCCGGGTTCGCCTTCGTAGTAATAGGCCATCGATCCAATATTGCGATTCTTGACCAACTTGTCCAAAGCTATTGAAGTCTGCGCAGCGCGTTCGATTTCAACAGGTTCACATTCCTTAGATACTTCAAATGCTGTGTGAAATTCCTGAATTTTTAACTGAATTTCAGAATCAGTGGCTTCATCCCGGTATTTTTTCAGTTCGCACATCTCGAGCATTTCGAAGTGGGTGCCGAAAACCGCCGATTGGCGGGTCAGGTCGGTGTAAACATCGAGCATTCCCCCGTAGTAATGACCTAAAATTCCCATCCTGTTGTTGCGAATAGCAGTTGCAACCTTCGCTGCTTCAGCCCAGGCTTCAATTTCAGCCCAGGCTTCTTCATCCTGCAGATATCCGGTGACCATATCGTATTGAATTCCGGAGCGGTTGAAAACGCTGGCAATTTCGGGAACCGAACAAGCCTGGCAATGTTCAAGCCAGATGCCAGTCATTTTGCCGCGATCGCCCAGTTTATTGAATGCTTCGTAATCAAGTTGCGCTACCGGCTGAAGATTCACAATTACCACCGGAACTTTCAGCTTTTGAGCGACCGGCAACACGGTTGACGACAATGCGTAGGTTGAAACGTACAAAAAGACGAGCTCCACATCCTGAACTTTCAGGTAATCGGCCGCCTCATGGGCTTTTGCGGAATTATCGACCATGCCGGCATCGGCTACTTCCACACCAAATCCGGAGATCCGGTTTTTAATTTGTTCCTGATATGCTTTCAGATTGTCGAGCAATCCGTCGAATTGCGCCCAATAGGTGTCGTGGCCAATTCCGAATAATCCAACTTTAGTCATGTCGATGGTTATTAAATACATATTTCACCGCTTCAAGATACCTGAATTTATTTTTAGTGTCGGGTTCCAGATAACTTCCTTCGGTCCATTCGTTCCAGCAATTGATGTTCATGATTCGAGGTCCTTTGTGATCAGCCAGCAATTTATCTTTCGTCATTTGCATAGCTGTCCTGAAATTTTCCGGCGTATTGTTTCCAATAGTATAGGTAAACGGATAGCCAAAGTTTCCCCATTCTGAATTCCGGTCGCAGCGCGGACTGGGATCCCAACCCATTGAAACATTCGGGAAATAGGGAACCGGAAATTCCGTTTTGGCCTTTTCCCAATAGGCAAAATACTGATCGCGAACTTGGTTGTAATCGGTTTGGCGGTCAGGCAAACCCGCGTGATGCACCCAAACGTAGGAGGTTGCCGAATCGAATCCCAGCAATTTTATGAGCTCCGGAATATTAGCCGGAACTTTCTCGCCGGGAAGGATCGGACTTCCCCAGGCCACCAGATTCCAGTGAATTCCTTTCAGTCCGGCAGCAATGGCTTTTTGGTTCAGTCGCTGCATGGCCGCTCTGGTAGCTTCAATGCTGCCAAAACCTTCCATGAAATTCTGAATATCGTAAATAGAAAAATAGGCTTTGCCGTCGATTTTCCAGTAGTTGGGCCGGGTGAAATACTTTGCAATCAGCTCATCGCCAATTTCTTCAAGCCCTTTGGCGCTAACTTTACCCGGATAGAGCAGTTTTTGTTTTGCTCCACGGGTATAGGGCATAATATCGAACCAGTCGTGATTGGCCCACATCAATGCAAATTTGATCTTTCCAACATTCTTTGCTTTCAGGAAACCATCATCGAGACATTGATTCAGGAATGGACCATCTTCATACCGGTACCAGTCGAAAATGAAACAATCGACCCCATAATCTGATGCAGCCCGAATTTTCTGCTCCATCACCTTCGGATCTTTTTCGTCGGTATATCCCCACAGCGGAACCTTCGGCTGGTCGTGTCCCGGAAACCGGGGTTGAGCGGCTTTCACTAGCTCCCATTCCGACCAGTCAGCGCCTTTATTTTGAATGTTTCGCGGATCGTTGGTGTGGTAATTGGGGAAATAATAGGCTGCAACCGTGATTTTATCCGGATTCGAATTGGTTTTATTACTTGATTCTCCGGAAGTGAAAACTGCGATCAAAAGAAATGCTGACAAAAGAAGGTGTCTCATTTGTTAATATTTTCAGTCTGATTCAATTATTCTTTTGGTGGTGACAATGGTAATTCCAACCAGGCCAAACCTACATTTCGCCGCATATGGCTGGTACTGTTTTCGCCAGGAGCATCATAGAGTATCGCCAAGCGTTTTCCAACCACCAAAACAGATGGCAAACCCACGCACTTCTTTGACCAGGTGCAATTCTGACCATCCAACACTATCGCTTTATTTTCAGGATTCCATTTGTTTGGATCTTTGGTCCAGTAAACCCAAATGGCATCGGTAAATTCACCGCCATCAATGCCAATGTGATTGGTAAAAAGGAACCATGTTTTATTACTTTTTTCGTAATAGACCGATGAGTTTTCGACCTGTTCCTCAATGGGGACAATGGGTTTCGGATCGATCGTCCAGGCGCCGTCAAGGTTTTTGGTTCGTGCTATTCCCAGCGTTCGCTGGACACAAGGATTATCAGCTTTTCGGTCTGTTGCGCTGAAGAATTGGATATATTCGCCTTTGTACCTGATTATATTGCCCGGACTGGCAATCACGGAGTAGTAAGTATCTGGTTTTGGGCGGAAAGGCACAACTTCTTTCTGTTTAACCCACGGACCTGACGGGCTCTTTGACTTTGCTTTCATGGTTAAATAAGGGAACGACGGAACCAAATCAGGAGCGGGAGAAGTATGTGGTGTTCCGAGGTAGAACATGTGCCATTCCTTACCATCAAAATAAGTTACCCCATACGAAGCGGACTTTGAGTCATCTTCATTGGCGGCACCAAAATCCAGGATCGGACCTTTTTTCTCCCAGTTCACCAGATCTTTGCTCACCGCAAGACAGCTTAGCCAGCCATTGGTCCCGGCGCCATCGTAATGCATGTAATAAGTTCCGTCAGCCTCAAATGCCCATACATCACGGGCCCCGAGATAATCACAATTGCCCGGTCCGTCGCCATACCGAAGTACAATACCCTGATCTTTAGCATCCATTCTCAACGATGTAAATGGCCGGCCATCTTTGTATTTCTGCGATTTCGCCGATAATGCAGTCACGATAAGAATCATCGAAATCAGTAAAATTTTTGAATTCATATGTTTAGATTTTTAAGTTGTTTATACGAAACTCAATTCACAATAGTAAAAGAATATTCTCCTGACCCGACTTTCACAATTTTTCGGACGTTATCTTCACCCATCACCTGAATATCCTTTCCACTCTCTTTTATTACCGATCCGGAACTGAAAGGAATATAAATCAGCGCGGTTGTATTCGGCGGAATAACGACATTCATTTTTACTGAAGATCCTGACTTTTCCCATTCTGAAAGGATCTCTCCATAGGATGACTGGTAGCTTGCTTTTGCCCAGGTCAGGTCGCCCACCATTTCAGGCTTGATTACAATTTCCTTATATGCCACCGATTTTTCAGTCTGACTGATGCCTCCCAATCCGGCATAAAACCAGTCCATCAGATGGCCGAGCATGAGGTGGTTGTTCGAAACATTTTCCAGTGCCGGCCACGATTCGGTCAAGGCGGTTGCCCCTTTTTTTAGTTGGAATCCATATCCCGGAACATCATCGCGTGCATTCATTTCGTAGAGCAATTGCGATTTTCCGCCGAAAGTTAGGGCTTCTACCAAATAGCGAAATCCAACATCACCAGCGGTTAGCGGCTTGCCTTGGACACGGATCGAATCTTCAAGGTTCTGCATCACTTTAGTTTTGTATTGCTCATCGACCAGGCCTGCACACCAAGGCATCGCCATTGCAGTTTGGCTTCCGGTTGAAATTACCCCAGTTGCCGGATTGAAAAATTTGGCATTGAAAGCTGATTTGATCTCATCAGCCCATGCGGCTAATTTTGTTTGCTCATCAGTCTTTTTCAGAACCAAAGCCATTTCAGACAGGAGTTTCACATCGTAAAAATAGATAGCAGTTGCGGTTAACGCTTTTGGTGTGAGTTGTGCTTCACCGGGTTGTTTCGGGCCGTAGTCGAACCAATCGCCCAAACCGTGCGACACGATGTGGTGATCGGATTTGCTTTTCAGGTATTCGGCATAACGAATCATCATAGGCCAGGCTTTTTCCATCACTGAAACATCGCCATACCATTTATAAATCAGCCAAGGCAGAATCACCGAGGCGCTTCCCCATTCGGGCGAATCACGGAAACCACCTCCAAAAGGAACAAATTCAGGAGCAATATCGGGAACCAAACCATCTTCGATCTGCGCTTCCATCATGTCGTTCACCTGTTTGCTGTAGAGTTGATAAATGTCGAAATTGAAATGAACCGAGCTACCCATCAGGAAAGTTTGTTCGAGCCAACCCAGCTTTTCGCGGTGCGGGCAATCTGTCAGCACACTTTGCAAGTTGCTTTTGATGCCCCAGTTGATGAGGTCGAAGGTTCGGTTGAACAAATCACTGGAACACGAAAAAGTTCCGGCTGACGGAGTTGAATTTCGGTTATGCAATAATTTCAAGTCAATCAAACGGGCAGTTTCACCCTTCGATTTTTCAGAATCGGGTACAGCGCCTTCCACCTTCACATACCGAAATCCATAATAGGTAAATCGGGGGCGCCAGATTTCTTCGCCGTCACCTTTTAGTGTGTATGAAAACGAATAGGGAGAACCCGATGCCGATTGATTGGGCTGATTTTCTTTGGTAATCAGTTCAGAAGGTATCAAACGCACGACCTGCCCTTTTTTGCCTTTCACTTTCAGTTCAACAATTCCGGAGGCATTTTGTGCAAAATCATACAAATAGCTGCCCTCGGCCAGTTTTGTTATCGTTTTTGCTGAAAAGGTTTCTTTGATTTCGAGCGGATAGTCCTTTTCTTCAGTCAATTTTCCGGAGGGAACTGTCATCAGGATCGGATTTTTCCAGCCAGAATCGTCGAAGTGGGCCTGATTCCAACCTGTTTGTTCCAGTCGTGCATCGTAATCTTCTCCACCATAAATACTAGTGAAAGTGATGGGTGATGGCGCGGTTTTCCAGTCGGTTCCGGTCACCAGAATTTGTTCAGTTCCATCTGTAAAACGAATCTGCAGTTGTCCGATCAGTTTTGGATTGCCCCATGCGATGACCAGTTTACGGTAGCGCTCGCGGTTGATGTTGTAAAAGCCGTTTCCGACAATCGCGCCAATGGCATTTTTACCTTGCTGCAACATTCCCGTCACATCGTATGAATTGTAAAAGACGGTTTTGTCGTAGTTGGTCCAGCCAGGAGTCAGAAAGCCGTTTCCAACTTTTTGACCGTTGATAGACGCTTCGTATTGACCCAGTCCGGTGATGTAAAGTGTGGCTTCTTTGATTTTCTTACCAACTTCAAATTCTTTGCGGAACAATGGAATAACAGGCCTGTCGACACATTTATCGCCTAAATTATCGCCATTCCCATGCACACCAGGAACCATCCGTTTTTCGGTAGGCAAATCTTCGTAACCAATCCATTGCGCATTTTTCCAATCCAGTTCCTGAAATAATCCGGTTCTGAAAAAAGCTGTCTCGCTCCATTCCGACTCCTGATTGTCCTGATTCCAGATCTTCACTTTCCAGTAATAAGTTTCTGCGGAATTCAGATCAAACGTACCTGCAACCAAAACCGATTGACCGGAGCTTATTTTTCCGGAGTTAAAGATATATCCCTTTGAATTTTTCAAGTCTTCCGGATTGTTTGATACCAAAATCTGGTAGGCCGACTGCATTTGACTTCGCTGGTCGGAATTGATCTGCCAACTAAACAAGGGAGTTTCGTTAACCGAGGTTTTCATGTTTTTGATGGTCAGAGTAGCCCATCCATCGAAAGCGAAAGAAAGCAGGGCAAAAAGGAAAGCGAGGGTTAGTTTGTAAAGTTTCATCGTATAGTCAGGTTATTTTTCAATAGTAAATTCTTAGTTTACTGATGGTGCAAGATATTAATATACCCATTGGCCTGATGTTCCAATCTTCACCCAAAGACATTGTATTTTGACGTTGCAACACTATATATATAAGTACAAAAAACGAAAGAACGTCGCATTTGATCATCCGCTCAAGAGAAAAATAAGATGAGATCACCGGTAAAAATCTTCACGGTCGGTTGTAGCCACATCAAACAAAAATTCTCCGATTTTTTCAGTAAGCAGTTTGAAGAAACGTTCGCCTTTATCGACGGTCGCTTTGGCCGGATTTCCGATTCCGGTGTCGTTGGTAACGCTGGTCCAGCGGCGTTCGGCCCAGCCCCAGCCTTCGTGCATGGCTTTGAATTTGTACCTTTTGGCCGCACCTTTACCAGCTTCCGCAAGTGGCAAAACCCATTCCGGTTTCAGGTACATCATCAGGCTGGTTTCAGTTTCTCCGGCATGTTCACCCTGATCTTCAAAAATTGCCTTGGCATCTTTCATTTTAT
Source organism: Prolixibacteraceae bacterium (assembly GCA_025355875.1). Taxonomy (GTDB): domain Bacteria; phylum Bacteroidota; class Bacteroidia; order Bacteroidales; family Prolixibacteraceae; genus Aquipluma. The sequence continues at coordinate 19,483 of JANXYV010000174.1, forward strand.
ACCAGTTTACTTCCGACAGAAACATTTTCGGAAATTTCAGTCCCAGTTCGCGCAGCATTTGCCTGAAGTCGTTGCCGCCGTGGCTGTTCAGGATAACCAGTTTGAAGATTTCCTGACGGTTGAGGGTTTCGATGAGATCATTCAGGATGGCTAACTGTGTTGAAGGATTCAGGTTAATGTCTAGTTTGATATCCGACTGGCCGGTATTCACTCCAAACGGAATGACCGGAAGAACAATCACTTTGCCCCCTTTTTCCCACGCAATCCGTGCCGATTCAGCCGCAATGGCATCGGCCTCCACATTGTCGGTGGAGTAGGGAAGATGATAATTGTGTGCTTCGGTGGCCCCCCAAGGCAGCACAACCAATTGATAATTCTGGTCTTTGACTGTTTTCCAGCTTGTTTCGGCCAGGATATAGGGTCTCACAGATAAATGGTTTAATTGTTTTACTTTTTTCATTTTTCCTTTTCCTTCGGTTTAATACCTTTAGGGCAAATTTAAGAAACAATAAAATTAAAAATAAAATAACCATGACCAACGATCGCAGAACCTTTATCAAACAGACAGCCACGCTTGCCGCAGCAGTCGGTGTTTTCCCAACCCTGATGAATGCAGGATGTGTGGGTGCCAATGAACGAATTACTGTTGGTCTGATTGGTTGCAACTCCCAGGGATTTGTGGATTTGCAAGCGTTCCTGAAACTTCCCAATGTGGTTTGTGCCGCGATTTGTGATGTCGATCAAAATGTTTTGAACAAACGAGCCTCTGAAATTGAAAAACTCACCGGGAAGAAACCTGCGCTTTTTGGTGACTTCAGGAAATTGCTGGAACAAAAAGATATTGATGCGATCATTGTCGGGACTCCAGACCACTGGCATTGCATTCCGATGATCTCGGCCATGGAAGCCGGAAAAGACGTGTATTGTGAAAAGCCGGTTGGATACACCATCGAGGAATGTAATCTGATGGTAAAAGCAACCAAACGATACAACAAGGTGGTTCAGGTGGGGCAGTGGCAGCGAAGTGACCCGCATTGGCTCGATGCAGTAAAATATATTCAGGCCGGAAATCTTGGACGGGTACGGTCAGTTCGTGCATGGTCGTATGTGGGATGGAAACGTTCAATTCCGGTTGTTCCTGATGAATCAGCACCTGCCGGAGTCGATTACGACTTGTGGCTGGGACCACGTCCTGTACACCCTTTTAATAAAAATCGTTTTCATGCTACCTGGCGCTGGTATTGGGATTATGCCGGTGGGGTGATGACCGACTGGGGAGTTCATCTTCTTGATTATGCTTTGTTTGGGATGAACCAATATGTTCCGAAATCAATCAGTTCTTCCGGAGGAAAATATGCTTTTCCGACCGATGCCATGGAAACACCTGATACGTTGATGGCTGTGTATGATTTTGGTGATTTCGGTATTTTGTGGGATCATACGATCGGCATTGACGGGGCGCAATTTAAACGTCGCCCGCATGGAGTGGCCTTTGTGGGCGAATATGGTACATTGGTTGTTGACCGAGGTGGCTGGGAAGTAATGGCCGAAACCAAAAGTACAAGTGCCAAGGCAGGGTTTGTTGATTTGCCCCTACAAAAAGGGACTGGAAAAGGACTTGACTTGCATGTAGCCAACTTTATCGACTGCATCAAAACCCGCAACAAACCAAATTGTGATATCGAAACCGGAGCACACATTGCACGTTTTGCTCAAATGGGAAACATCGCCTATCGCCTGGGTCGAAAACTAAACTGGGACAGCAAAAAACAGGAGTTCAAGAACGACCCGGAAGCCAATGCCATGACTAAGGCGAGTTACCGGGCACCCTGGTCGCTGCCGAAAGTATAAGAATAGGGAAATTAGAACATTTTTCTTTAGATTTGTATTAACACATTCAGAGATGGACACTCAGAAAATCATTTCAGAAATAACAGAGATATTTAAGCAAGAAGGAGTTGAACGGGTTATTCTTTTTGGGTCACATGCCAATGGTAATCCATCGGCGGATAGCGATATCGATTTAATGATTGTTGTCCCTTTTGAAACATCACCTTCGACACACCGTGAGAAAATGGATTTATACCTGCATTACAATCAATTCATTAAGAAATTTCGCGCAATTGTACCTATTGATTTAATCGTCTACACTAAAACTACCTACGAAAGGTTTATAGGACTTAACAGCATGTTTTCACAAGAAATCACCAAAAGTGGAATAGTACTTTATGAAAGCAATAACAAGGGAGTGGCTTAACGCTGCCAATGATGACCTGATCGCTATGGAGGTCATGGGTGGACGTGAAGAAATCACCAATATGGTTGCTTTTCATGCTCAGCAAGCTATTGAAAAATCGTTTAAAGCGATAGTGGAAGAATTCAATTTTGGGAATATCAAAACTCATCATCTTGAAAGCTTATATTCGAAAATACTTCCTATACTCTCAGGATTCAATGAAAGGATTCTTGCAGAACTTGATACTGTTTATATTGAAGCCCGTTATCCCGGAGATTTAGGTTTGATGCCTCATGGAAAACCAAGTATTGAAGAAGCCGCAGTATATAGTCGGGAAGCAGTGAAAATTAAAGAACAGATTGAGTTATTTCTGAAAAACAGGAATTCGTGAAGGATACTGAAGCCAATGCGATGACCAAAGCAACATACTGTGCACCGTGGGCGCTGCCGAAAGTATATCTGATTACTGACGGGGTGACTCGAAGTCACCACGTCAGTGGTTTGTTAACAATCTAATTTTTAATGATTTTCTTAAATTCGAATGTCTTCCCTGACCCAAGTTTTATGACATAAACTCCCGGAGCAAAGCTTGATGTTTGAACAACGGTCTTTTCGATGATGGTTCCGTTGAAAACAGCTTGCCCCAATGAGTTAAGAATCTCAAAATCTGATTGTATTGTATTGCCTTCAATTTCAATAACCAATTCATTGGCAACAGGATTCGGATACACTTTAACCGATTTGGCTGACTCAGCTGGTTCAATTCCGGTAGGAATGAACTTAATAGAATTGGATAAAACTGATGTACAACTATTGTTTGTAACAATAACGTAATAATCTCCACTCGTTTTTGGAGTGTAATCCTGAGACGTTGCACCCGCAATTATACCGTCTGCATTGTACCACTGATTTCCGTTTGTGGCCGTAGAATGCAAAGCATTTCCATTTGTTGTAACTGTAGGCATAACAGGAGTTGCATTAACTTTAACTGGTAAAATGGAGGAAGCACCGTCTCCGCATGAATTGTTTCCTTTAACAGTAATATTCCCTGAAACAGCCGATGATTCATAATTAACAACAATGGTCTTTGTCGTGCTTGTTCCGCTTGCACCGGCTGGTAGTGTCCAAATATAGGATGTTGCATTAGTAATGGTCGGAACTGCATAGATTACCGAATTTTGTCCCTGGCAAACGGTTGTATTTCCAGAAATTGTTCCAGCAATGGCAGGTAATGGATTTACAGTTACTGCAAGGGTCGAAGCATCTCCATCACCACATGAAAAATGCCCTTTTACGGTAATTTCGCCTGAAACAGCTGATGCTCCATAATTTACAGTAATGCTTTTTGTTGAACTTGTTCCGCTTGCACCGGCAGGTAGTGTCCAAATATAGTAAGTTGCATTGGCAATTGTGGGTACAGAATAGGTAATTGAATTTTCCCCCTGACAAACAGTTGCTGATCCTGATATTGAACCTGCAGCAGCAGGAGACGGATTAACAGTTACTGCGATGATTGATGGACTTCCATCACCACAGGAGCTGCGTCCAAATACTTCAATACCACCTGACGTAGCTGACATACTATAATCTACACTGATACTGTTCGTTGTGCTTGTTCCTGTTACACCATCAGGCAAGGTCCAAATATATGATGTAGCATTGGCAATTACCGGCACAGTATAGTTTACGGCTTTTTGACCCTGACAAACAGTAGCATTTCCTGAGATTATTCCAGCACTTGATGGAATGGCATTAACAGTAATGGCAAGTGTTGATAAAGCACCATCGCCGCACAAATTATGACCTTTAACGGTAATATTTCCCGAGACAGAAGAACTGCTATAAATTACAGAACTGCTATTTGTTGTACTTATACCTGAAACTCCTTTTGGGAACGTCCAAATATATGAGGTTGCATTTTCGATCACCGGAACTGTATAGGTTACCGAATTAGAACCCTGACATACAATTGCTGTACCTGTAATTGCTCCGGCATTGGCTGGCAATGGATTTGCAGTAATTGCAAGTGACGAAGCTGATCCATCGCTGCAATCGTTACGTCCATAAACTGAATTGTTACCAGAAATGAAAGTTGATGAATAGTTTACAGTAATATGGTTTGTAGTACTTGTTCCTGTTACACCTTCGGGTAGTGTCCAGAAATATGAACTTGCATTTTCAATTTCGTCAATCGAGTAGATTACAGTATTTGGACCTTGGCATACACTGGTAACTCCAGAAATTGCCCCAGCAGCTGCCGGTGGATTGCAATATCTCAAAGTCAGCATTTTAGAAGTCTGGGTTCCTGAATTCTGGATGCCGTTTACCAGTATACTTTGGCCACCATCAACTACTACGTTATAGGCACATTCGTCTTTACTATTCGAATCGTAATTAATCGAGAACAATTCCGCACCATTCAATTTGTTGTACTTCACAATGGTGATATCCTTGTTTGTGCCAGTATTCTTGGTAGAACCAACCACGATTGGGTTCAGGTAATTATCAAACGTAAGGTCGTAAGGGACATCATCTCCACTAGCTGTCCCGTTTTTTGTTTTTCTCCATACAAATCCCCCTGTACTGTTGTATTTGATTACGAACCAGTCGAGATTACCACTTGTGTTTTTTTCGAAACCTGCCACGTAAACATTGCCATTCGAATCTGCTTTAACTGTTTTTGCCCCTAGATTTTTGGCATTGGGCGATTTTCCATATTTCTTTTCCCAGACCGGACACCCTGTACCATTCACTTTTGCAATACAAATCCGATAGCCATTTCCTGTTCCCTGGATGGAATCATTCATATATGCCATGTAAACATTATTGGTGTTGTCTAAATCCATTGCATTGAAGTAGTTAAAGTCATCAGGAGAAGAGAGAGGAACGCCTTTTGGAAACCCTGAGTAACGGCGATTGAGCGAAGTTCCGACACAATCAGTAGAATAATTATCCAGGTTACCACAATAAAATCCAAGACCACAAGATTGAAAGGATTGTGAAAAAGAATAAGTCACTTGCCATCCATTTGTTAAATCACCCCTCATGATTTCCCCAGTGAAAAACATTTCACCTCGGTTATTCACTTTCATGCTTCCGACAAAGTCTCTACTGTGTCCCCATGGAGCACCATTATCAGTGAAGAGATTAGCAAAATCTGATGACATCGCTCCTGAATTGTCATATTTTAAGGCAAATATATTTTCGAGATCGACAGTACCACAATAAGAAGTTCCTCCAATATACACATTTCCTTTCGTGTCAATTCCAATAGATTTTGGTATATCGTCGCCGTGGTCAACATTATTATCACGACGATTTGTCCATTTTAGATCTCCATTTGAAGCGTATTTCAACGTAACAACATCATAACCAGTGCTATTCCCCATGCTTTTCCCAGTAACAAATACATCTCCGTTTGTTTGGTCAATCACCATATCAACTGCCTGGTCGTCGCCATTAGCAGGTCCATTATATACTTTTGTCCAGATAATTTCGCCGGTAATAAAATCACGTTTAATCAAAACGATGTCGTTTCCTTTCCCATAGGCATCAGAGGTTCCGGCAATGTAAACCGAGTTGTCGGCATTGTACAATTTCATCACAGAGGTTGAATCGGTTGCTGCGATGGTGTTTCCAAAGGTTTTTGCCCAGCTAAGCTGAGGCGTTTGTGCATTGGTCGCTACAAAAAGCAACAAGCCAGATAATGACATGAAAAGATGCTTCATAGATAGTTGATTTTGATGGAATTAAAGGGTTAATGGACAAAAAGAATGGTGAAAACCTCTGTAATCCTTTATTGGTATAGCTTTGCGAGAAATCAAAAATATGAATAAAAAAAGTGCTTTTATTGTGGTTCAAAAATAACGCTCAAATACGGTAAAATTGATGGTG
>JANXYV010000202.1 GCA_025355875.1 Prolixibacteraceae bacterium
CAAAATTTCCCCTTTAGATAGTTCATTTTACAGTCTCATTTAGGGAACTAAGCTTGTAAAAGATTTCTTGCAGTTCACTAAAATTATTAATACGGTGGATTCTGTCACCTACTTCCAAGTATCCAGAAACAAGCATATCAGCACTGAAATTATCAAATAATTCATATACTTCGACCTTCAGAGCCTTGGCAATATTTTCAAGAGTTGATAGTGTTGGATTACCATTTTCTGATAGCATCCTGGTTACGGCTTCAGGTGACACTTCCATCCGCTCAGCAAGTTCTTTCAGCGTTATACCACGCATTTTGCATATACTTCTTACTCGTAACATTTCATCGATTTAATTCAATTCAAATGTATAAATATTGTCCTATATATTAATAATACCAAATATATTATCATTTGAATCAATATTATTTGGTTAAAATTGACGTAAACGCTATCTTTGGCGTAATTACTAACACATATATCAATAGCAATAAACATGGCAATTAATATTTACTCTATCTAAAATCAGAGACCCTTGAATCACTTATCGCCCGAATTGAAGAACGAAGTCTTTAAAAAGAAAAGCGACCTTGAAAATGCAAAGGTTATCCTCAAAGCTGAATTTGTGGGATTAGACCGTGTGATCGACGATTTGATTGAGTCGTTCAGCTACTGGTATTATTTTCCGGAATTGCAAAAGAAACCTGTTGTTATTAACCTGTGGGGCTTGACCGGAGTTGGCAAAACCTCGCTGGTTAATCGCCTGATCCAGTTGCTTAACTTCGAACAGCATTTTTATCCTTTCAATTTAAGCGAAAGCGACTGGGATATCAAAGAAACGATTGCTGAATTGTACGAGAAGCAAAACAAGCATAGCTTCGTCATGATGTTCGATGAGTTTCAGAATGTGCGGACTATTAACGAAGGGGGAAATGAAAAACATACAAAATACCAATATCTGTGGGAGTTACTTGATACTGGTAAAATCCCTGTAATACAATACCCTTACCATTTAAGTGAATTACATCGTTTGGAACTAAAGTTAAAAAAATTACTTCAGCTCGGTGTTCAGGTAACAGGAGGAATGGTTGTGGGCAATGAAGCTCTTTTCATAACTGAAATGGAAACAGAATCCGGAAGATCAAGAAGAAGAAATTCGAATTTGGAAAAACCCGATCTCTTTTTTGTTCCTGAAGGATTTCATGGTATTATTTTTGAATTATACGAAGACTATTTTACCCTTGCGTCTGAAGTTGCAACCAAGTTGAAAGGAATGAATGGGCCCCAGACAATCAAATTTTTAAGAGAGGTCATAATGCATTCCATGTCAACCAAATACCTCGACTGCTCACAGTCGTTGATTTTTATCGTCGGAAATCTGGACGAAGCTTATAATATGGCACACAACTTTGATATTGACATCAGTGCCAATGAATTTCATGAGCAATCGTTGAAAATCACACTACCCCAAATCAAATCAGCACTAAAGGTCAGGTTCCGCAGTGAACAAATTGCCAGACTTGGCAACAACCATATTATTTACCCTGCACTGGATGAACAATCCTATTCCAGACTCATTGAACTCGAGTTGCAGAAAGTGAAAAAGGAAGTCGGCAGTCAGTTTGGAATCAACCTGGAGTTTGATAAGTCGGTTAACAAGTTACTTTACAGCGAAGGTGTTTATCCTACTCAGGGAACGCGACCGTTGTTTTCGTCTATTCATCAGGTAATAAATACCCAGGTTCCTAAAATCGTTTATCACCTCATTCAGATTGAAGAAACTGTCGATCTGGTAAAGATTGATTACACTGGTAAAATGATGAATTTCATATTTTACAATGATGGAACAGAAGTGTTTCATTTTCAGGAACGAATGGTATTAAGCCTTGAAAAACTAAGGAAGAACAAAAAAGATGAAATGCAGGCAATTTGTGCTGTGCACGAAAGTGGTCACGCAATTCTGTCGTCAGTTTTACTCAAATGTATTCCCGAGCTGATTTATTCCTCTACATCTGGTAGCGACAACCGTGGATTCGTATTTGCAAAATTGCGATGGGACTACATTTCAAAAGGCGAACTGATCAACCGTGTGGCCACATTGCTTGGCGGATATGCAGCCGAGAAACTAGTGTTTGGCGATGAAAATCTAACCAACGGTTCGGAATCTGATATCAAGAAAGCCACTCGTTTGGTTTGCGATTTGCTGAAAAACTGCGGTATGGGATCCATTCCTGCTGCTTTTCAAATCGAGGATATCAAAACCAATCAGATGATTAACGATCCGGAGCACGAGATCAACAATCAGGCGAAAGAAATTATTCAGGCTGGTCTTTCACTCGCACAGCAAACACTTACCGTTCAGAAGAAGCTTTTGCTGAAAATGAGTGAATACCTGGCAGATAACAGGTGTATGCAAAAAGACCAGATCACCCAAATGGTTATGGAGAATGTGGTAGGTTTGAACCCGTCTGATTTTGAAAAAAGCGGAACATCATCTTTTTACCGCAAACTCTTGAAAAAGCAGGTGCAATCCTTCAGTAACAAAACCGATAAATTTGTTTCCGAAATTGAAGGTGTTGGCTATTCGTTGAACAGTAACCAACCGGATAAATTGCAACCCTGCAATTTATTGCGAGATTTATGAATTAGCGGAAGTCTATAAATTCAGCTTAATAAATAAGTACTGAAAATTTCATTTCATCATTCATCTTAGGAATTTCATTGTACTTTTATGCTTATGTTAGAACCTGTTCAAAAACTGAGATTACTTACAAAGTCCAGATTTAAGCTTGCTCTGGAATGTCCAAACAAGTTGTACTATACTGGCAAACCTGAATATGCAAATGCTAAAAATGATGACACATTTTTGGCTGCATTGGCTGAAGGTGGTTTTCAGGTGGAAGAATTGGCTAGAATGCATTATCCAAATGGGCTATTCATCGATACGGATCATTACGAATATCTTAGAGCCGCAGAACTAACCCAAATTGCCCTTCAGCAGGAAAATGTAGTGATTTATGAAGCTGCATTTCTATTCAATGGTTTATTCATCCGTACCGATATCTTGGAGAAGAAGGGCAATCATATTAAGTTGATTGAAGTAAAAGCCAGATCATTTGATTCAAGCGATCAGTATTTATTTATAGGTAAAAATGGTGGTATTGTAAGTGGTTGGAAACCCTATCTATTTGACTTGGCATTTCAAAAATATGTAGTTGCAAAATCACATCCAGAGTTTCGGATTAATGCGTCCCTATTAATGGCGGATAAAACAAAAAAAGCTGGTATTAATGGGTTGAATCAATTATTTCGTATTCCCAAGAATGGTAATCCAAGAACAGATATCATTAAGAAGGTCAATTCACTTGCTGAAATCGGAACATCTGTTTTATCAGAGGCTGATGTTGATGGAATCATTAATGATATTATCTCAAATATTTACATCTACGGTGATCTTAAATTCGAACAAGCCATTGAATTATTTAGGAATGCCTATCAGAATAATAAGTTTTTAAACTGTCAAGGTAATTTCAGCAATTGTAAGAACTGTGAGTTCAAAGCAACCTCTGAAGATGAAGCTAAGGGGTTAAAGTCTGGGTTTAAGCATTGTTTCTCCACTATGTACCATTGGAAAGAAAGCGATTTTTACAAACCAAACTCATTTGAGATTTGGAATTATCGGGGTAAGGCTTTTAATAAAGAAAACAGGTTGTTCTTATCTGATCTAACAATTGATGACTTTACAGTAAAGCCATGTGCTGGTAAAATAAGTGCATCTGAACGGCAATGGATTCAGATGGAAAAATCACTTGGCAATGACTCTTCTGTATATGTACTAAATGAAGAATTATTTGAAGAAATGAGTAAGTGGAAATATCCTCTTCATTTTATTGATTTTGAAACAAGTGCAGTTGCTTTGCCTTTTCATGCTGGTAGAAGACCTTATGAGCAAATTGCCTTTCAATTCTCTCATCACCAATACAATGAAAATGGAGTCATTGAACACAAATCTGAATTTATTAGTACTACGGCTGGAGAGTTCCCAAATTTCATCTTCGCCAGAGCATTAAAACAAGCATTAGGCAATGATAACGGATCAATCTTCAGGTACGCTGCCCATGAGAACACCATCTTAAATCATATCATTAAACAATTACTGGAAAGTGATGAAGCTGATAAGATGGAGTTGATTGCATTTCTGAAAACCATTACAACTTCCACATCGGATAAAACAATGCCTTGGAATGGTGAAAGAAGTATGATTGATTTAAGAAGAATTGTTCTGGATTACTATTATAATCCCTTAACCAAGGGTTCAAATTCGCTAAAATATTTACTTCCAGCTTGTTTGAATACCAGCCAATATTTGAAAGCGAAGTATTGCAATCCAATCTCAGAGATCAATTTAACCAGTTCAAATTTTGATGATTCTCATGTCTGGTTGGAAATGGATGGAGACAAGGTTAAAAATCCGTACAAGATATTACCGAAATTGTTTCAGGACTGGACTGAAGAACAGTTAGATCAAAATTTGGGTGAAATCGAAACCATTGCTGATGGTGGAGCAGCATTAATGGCTTATGCCAAACTTCAATATCAGGATATGAGTGAATTAGAGAGTTCGGAAATTAAATCCTCACTTCTGAAATATTGTGAACTGGATACCTTGGCAATGGTAATGATTTACGAACATTTTAGATTTGATCTTCAATGACACATTGCTTCCTTCATGTCAGATTCAAAAATTATAAATTGAGATGCGTGTATGTTAGTACTGACAATATTCCCGAAATTCTTGAGATGCTCCATCGGAGTGATTTTGGATGCCTAATCTTTTATTAGAACAGGGAATCTACTACCATCATCCAGAGCGATCAAATGACAAGCTGAAAACTTTAACACTTACCAATTTATTATAAAACGCAATTTCAAATAAAAACTATCTTTGGAATTGTTTTAATCTAAAAATCAGAATATCCACCGGAATGAAGATTATCCATAGAATAGATGACTTTTTGTATACAATCTTTCCAAACCTTACGGGGGGGGGTAAAATACAGATAATCAGCGAGTTAGAAAATTGCTATACTTACGGCCCATTTAAACCCAAAATTACCGTTGAAGGTGAATGGGTTACCATCGAAATTGACAATCCAACCATACTATCACAGGAAGCTGATTACCGGAAAACGGTTGCCCTTTGCGAAAAAGGGAAATACTCCGAAGCCAGGCAAATACTCAAAACTTTAATTGATAAAAATCCGACCAATTCGGAATACCACCGGATCATGGGACAAATACGTTCTGACGAAGGCGATCAGGATGAAGCGGTTGATTACTTGATTGATGCGTTACGCTGGGACTCCAAAAACGGCTGGGCATTGATGATGATGGGTAACATCCTCGCCAAATTCAAAAAAGATATACCAACAGCATTAAAATACTTCGATCAGGCATTATTGGCCAACGTCAATGATTATATCAGTCTTACCAATGTGGCGTACCTGATGTTTCAACAAGGAAAAAATGATGAAGCCAAACGTTATCTGGATGCCTCATTACAGATCAATCCGAAATACCCCA
>JANXYV010000018.1 GCA_025355875.1 Prolixibacteraceae bacterium
CTTCTCAATTTTTCCGATCATTTCTGCAAGGTTTTTTGCCAAGTTATGAAAAAACCTGCAATTTATATGGCGAGAAAACAAGAACTTCTCAACAAATATCTGTTAATAATCAGATCGTTAGAAATCATAAAACACCTTCCTTACGTTCGACTAATTACATTTGTGTGCATGACAATTATAACTATCCTAAATTAAGGATATAATATAAGTTTACATTTGTTTGAAGCCATCATTTTATAAATATTTCACTTAACTTTCTAGAAGAGAATGAAAGTATTCTGGGGGTCGGTTGATAGTTGCATCAACGATTAATTAAAGAGTAGACGAAAAATTTACATTTTTGTCAATAAGAAGTAATATTCAATGGTTAAAGTCAACATTGCGCATTATGTAACCACTATAGTCTTTCAAAATTGGCTCATAATCTTGATGAAAAAGCTTTGAGGAGATTAGAAAATCAGCCGTTGAGCGATTTGTAGCTGTTGGTATATTATATAAAGTTGAAATTCGTAATAGTGCTTTTACATCAACATCGTGAGGTTGAGGTTGCATTGGATCCCAGAAAAAAATCAACATATCCACCTTACCTTCACAAATCAATGCACCCAATTGCTGGTCACCTCCAAGCGGACCCGATTTTAAACGTTTGAGATCTGGTGGAATGACATCATTTTCACGACATTTTTCATTTAGTTTCGCTTCGACCAAACTTCCAGTTGTTCCAGTGCAAATCAAGCTGTGAGAAATAAATTCCTTCCAATTCCATGAAACCCATTCAATCATGTCCATTTTTCGGTTGTCATGTGCCACAATTGCAATTGCCTTTTTCTTTTTCATTCTACTATTTTTCCTTTTGTTGGTACATCAATCCGACAAAGTTAAACTTTAAGCATCGATCAGAAGCTAAATTAAGGTTATTTTGAGGAATATAAAGAAAATAAATCAATAAAAAGGGCATGAATTTCAAAATTTCATGCCCTTTCATTTGAAGGTTGTTTATTACATGAAAAAATGTGCCTTCAGATCGTCTACCCAATTTGCTATTCTTTCTTTTGAAAGCTTTGCCTGCGTTTCCTGATCTAAAATTAAACCTAAAAATTTATTCTCTGACACAGCTTTTGATGATTCGAAGTTATATCCATCAATCGAGGTCTGACCAACAAGCTTTGCTCCTATTTTTTCAACTATTTCAGCCATAATACCAACTGCATCACCGAAATTTTCAGGATATTCAATTTGATTTCCAAGACCAAAAATGGCGATGGTTTTACCTGTCAGGTCAAGATCTTCAAGAGCAGGAACAAATTCGTCCCAATAGTTTGGTAATTCCCCATCAAACCAGGTAGGCACCCCCATTATTAGATTTGTAAACGAAAGAAATAGCACTTCGGTTAACTCTTCAGCATTTACCGGCACAATATCGAAATCTGAACCGAATTCCGACATAATTTTCTCTGCTGCCTTTGCAGTTTTTGTTGAATTAAAACTATAAAATATGCCTGTTTTGTTCATGTCTGTCAAGTTTAAAACGCCAAAACTTCTTTGGCAGCATTATAAATTTTATCTGTATTTGGTAATATCATTCTTTCAAACGAACGGTGAAATCCAACGGGAGTAAAAGATGAACCAACCCTTCTGACAGGCCCGTCAAGATATTCAAATGCTTCTTCCATGATCATTGAAGTCACTTCTGCGCCAAAACCTGAGTGAACTTTATCTTCGTGTACCATCAAAACCTTTCCAATCCTTTTTACTGATTTCAAAATTGTTTCCTTATCCAGAGGAATCAATGAGCGAAGGTCAATTACTTCAACAGAAACTCCCTCCTGAGAAAGTCTTTCGGCAGCTTCGAGACACATATGGGTCGTATTTCCATAAGTAATCATGACTAGATCTTCACCATCCCGGCGAATACGGGCTTTGCCGAATGGAACTTCAAAATCATCTGGAATTACGGCTGCAGCTTTTGGATCATTGTACAAAGCTTTTGGTTCCATAAACATAGTTAACCCCCTTGACCGAATGGCAGTTCTCAATAATCCGGCGGCATCATCAGCAAACGATGGATATACGATCCGAACACCTGGTATAGATGCCAAAGATCCTTCAATATTCTGCGAATGGTATAGTCCACCGCCAATATAACCGCCCGACGCAAGTCGAATGGTCACATTGGGTGTGAATTTTCCATTCGATCGCCAATAATCGTGACTTGAATCTACATATTGCTCCATGGCAGGCCAAAAGTAATCCGCAAACTCTGCCCCCTCGATCACGATTCTAATTTTTTCACTGTATCTCGACATTCCGTTTGCCGTTCCTACAATAAAGTCCTCGGCAATTGGCGCATTGAAAACTCGTTTTGGCCCAAATTCCTGTTGCAGACCTTTTGAAACATTGAAGATTCCTCCTTTATCTTTATTGGCCATATCCTGACCCCACATGAAAGTATCAGGATTATTTCGGAATTCAGCTTTCAAAGTTTCATTCAACGCAGTAATCAACTTCTTATTTTCACCGACTTCCTGATGAGTTCCATCAATATATTTTTGGGGCATGTAGGGTTCAGGCAGGACAAAATCCAGATAAGTGTCCGGATCTGGATCCGGAGCCTTTAAGGCCAACTTATGTGCTTCTTTCAATTCTACTTTAGCTTCATTTTCAATTGCTTCAAGCTCTTCAGCGGTAAACCGTTCATAACGCATCAGCATCCGTTTAAACTTGAACAATGGGTCATATTCCTGTGCATAATTCCGTTCTTCCTCTGAACGGTACAACTCATGGCGGTCAGAATTGGAATGCGAATGAATCCGGATACAGTTTGCCTGAACCATTACGGGCATACCTGTTTCCAAAGCATGCCGTTTTGCCTCGTGCATGGCATTCATTGAATCAAATACATCTTTCCCATTGCAATGAATGATAAGCAGATTCTTAAATCCGGTAAAATTATTGGCTACCTTTCGATTTGCTGTCTGGTCTTTTTTTGGTACTGAAATTCCAAAGCCATTGTCCTGAATGGCAAATATGACTGGCAATTTTTCTTTGGACGCTCCATTAATCGCTTCGTAAACAAACCCTTCAGAAAGTGAAGATTCGCCCTGAACACTTATCGCCACTGCTTTTTTGCCGTAATATTTAATAGCTCTGGCTACTCCAACGGCATGCAAGGTATGGTTTCCAGTTAGGGATGACACGTTGTGGATGTTCCATGCTGGTTTGGCATAATGGTTCGACATGTGCCGTCCTCCACTGGTTGGGTCGGTAGCCTTTGAAATTCCATTCAGGATGATTTCCTCAGCGGTCATTCCACAGGATAGTGCTGTGAGCATATCTCGGTAGTACATGAATATATGGTCAACTTCTTTTTCAAATGTTTGGCCAATTGCAAGCTGAATCCCGTCATGACCGGCATACGGAGCATGATACGACCAGCCAATGGCCTGCTTCAGGTAATTTGGGGCTTTTTCATCAATTGCCCGTCCTAAAGTCATCAATCGATACCATTTTTCAAGTATTTCTTTGGGGGTTGTTTTTATCGAAAATACTTTTGGAAATGTTGTCATAGGGTGATATTTATATTTTGTTCTAGTTTATACTTCGCGATCAGCATTAAATTCTTCAAGAATATCGGCTATTCGCCTTAAAAAAGCGCCACCTAATGCTCCATCTATGATTCTATGATCATAAGATAGAGAAAGGAACATTTTGTGACGAACAACAATCGCATCGCCAGTTGGTGTCTCCATAACAGCAGGCTTTTTCTCAATACTACCAGTTGCTAAAATGGCTACTTGAGGTTGATTGATGATTGGAGTGCCGATCAAGTTACGAAACGAACCAAAATTTGTGATTGTAAATGTACCTCCCTGATAATCTTCCACGGTTAGCTTATTTTTTCGCGCAGCTTCGGCTAACTGATTCAGGCTTTTAACCAGTCCGACCAAATTCTTCTGCTCAGCATTTTTGATCACCGGAACTACCAGGTTCCCATCAGGTTTGGCAACTGCAATGGCGATGTTTATATCTTTATGAATGACGATTTTCTGGCCATCAACCGATGAGTTTAATAATGGAAATTCGGTGATTGCCCGTGCAACTGCCTCCGTGAACACAGGCATATAGGTAATTTTTTCGCCATATTTTGCCTGAAATTCATCCTTCGACTTATTTCTCCATAAAACCAAGTTGGTAACATCCGCTTCAACCACAGAAGTAACATGAGGAGAAACATGTTTTGACATAACCATATGATCGGCAATAATCTTGCGTACCCGGTCCATTTCAATGATCTGATCAGACGAACCAATGGAGGATAATACTTTTACAGGAGATATTGACTCTTTAATCCCCTTATCAGCAATTTTAGCTGCAGGACTAATTCTTTCGTTTTTAAGATCATCCACATACGAAAGAATATCTTTCTTTTGTACTCGGTTATTTAAACCAGAACCCTTAATCATTTCTAATTCGGCCAGACTAATCTTTTCGGATTTGGCAATCGACATGACTAAAGGTGAATAAAACCTTGTTGGTTTACTTTCATAGATTCCCGAATCAACACTTGGTTGGGTTATTTGTTTTGGCTCGCTTAACTGAATTTTTTCTGTTGCAACATCCTTATTTTGCGCTGCTTTTTTTTGCACTTCAGGTTTAAATTCCTTATTTTGATTGAGTTTAATTAACTCATCTTCATCTTCAGTTTCGATAACTGCAACGATTTCGCCAACCGGAACTAAGGCATTAACCAGAAAAAATATTTTCTTAATAATGCCATCAACTGGTGAAGGAATTTCGGAATCGACTTTATCGGTAGCCACCTCAAATAGCGGCTCATCTTCCTGAATTCGATCTCCTTCCTGAATAAACCATCTGGTAATAGTGGCCTCCTGAACACTTTCACCCAATTTTGGCATCTGGATTTTAAATTCTGACATAGTTCAAATATTATTTAACATTAAGGAGTAGTGTTTTCAGATAGTTAAACAAGGTTACCCTTGAAAAGTTCATATACTTTGTAACAATATGTCAGCAAAACAAAAAAGATGAACCCTAATCAGACCCATCCTTTACACAGAAGAAATACGATTAGTACCTTGAACTACAATTTATTAGGCTTATAGTTAAACAAATCATTTTTTGGCCAGCCAGAAATCGATTTTTCAATTTTCCCCATCATATAATTGACATATGCCGGTAATCGTGGGCCTTTCCAACTGCTTGAATTGATGATCACCACCCACGAAAAGCCATTACTCTGCCTCTTCATGATTGCGGAAGTTCCGGCCATGCTGCCAGTACGAATCCAATCGCCATTTTCTTTCACTACTTTCCATCCAAGAGGACCTCGCAATTTATCATTCACAACCATTTGGTCGATTAAGCTTTGTGAAAACATATCAGGCACACTCCTGAGCCCATCAATTAACACCATCAGTTTGGCAAGTTCTGCCGATGATGCAATCCAGCCACCAGCAGGTCCAAGCAATTCAATTGGATTTCCACCATAAGGCTTGGGAACCATTCTTCCTGACCCATCATAAGCAGGAACCATCGGACTTTCTTCAGATTCATAATATTTTACCTCATTCTGACGTCGGTCTGACAAATAGCTTCGCCCAATATGCATGTCAGTAATTCCAAAAGGTTTTAAAACCTCATTTTGGACAAATTCCTCGTATTTTTTCCCGGTAACTGCTTCAATAACTTTCCCCAAAAACATATAACCCATGTTTGAATAGGATGACCTGGTGCCTGGTTCGAAATGCAACCTTCTGCTGGCCACAAACCGACAGTATGAATCCATGGTTGCTGCACCCGATTCACCGGTCTTCTCCAGAACTACAAGAGAATTAAAGGCTGGGTCACCATAACTAAGTGACCAACCACCTGCATGCGCTAAAAGATGTCGGATAGTAATATTATATAGTCGCTTATCAGCAACAGAATTAAAAACTGGATCTTTCAAAATTGCTTTGGGTCCAAAAACTTTTGATTCAAGTGAGATGGTTTTCTTTTCTACCAGTTTCATTATTGAAACAGCAGTAATAAGCTTACTGACACTGGCTATTCGGAATAAATTTCCCGGTGAAACCTGAAGTTTGGCATCTATATCTGCAAATCCAAACCCATGAGCAAATACCAATTTACCGTCTTTTACAATTGACATAGTCATTCCAGCCAAATTCCATTGCTGAAGAAACTCATTTGCTTCTTTTTCTATGAATTTGCTGCCTGCGAACTGCGATAAATCGTTGGTAAGTCCAAAGTTAATGCTTTTAGGGTCAGGTGTTTTAAGAGAATTGTAAATTGCACTGGTACCCGCAGGATTCTGACACTGAAATACTACCAACAAAAAAACAAAAGTATATTTTAGAATTTTTACAGTGCAGATATGTGATTTGATAAAATTCAACATTGTAAACTTCCAATTAAATCATTAACAGACTGAATTTTATGACGTTCCATGTAAGCGGATATACCGTCAATGATCTGAACAGGAATAGTTGGGTCAATAAAAATAGCAGTGCCAACCTGAATTGCAGACGCACCCGAAATCATAAATTCAAGGGCATCCGTTGCATTCATGATACCTCCCATCCCAATTACTGGAATTTTTACGGCATTATATACCTGCCAAACCATCCGGAGTGCAATTGGCTTTATTGCCGGACCAGACAAGCCTCCTGTAATTGTTGATAAAACAGGTTTTCTTGTTTCAGCATTCACAGCCATTCCCAGCAGGGTATTAATCAGCGACACACTGTCTGCACCCTGACCTTCCACTGCTTTTGCTATTTCAGCAATATTCGTCACATTGGGCGAAAGTTTCACTATCAATGTTTTGTCATAAACTTTTCGAACTGCCTTAACGACAGCCTCTGCTGATCGACAGCTGATTCCGAAAGCCATACCACCCTCTTTTACGTTGGGGCAACTGATGTTTAATTCGATTGCTGGAATTTTGTCAAGTTCATTTAATCGTTCAGTCAATGCCACATAATCTTCAATGGTTGAACCATTTACATTTACAATGATATGGGTATCCAAGTCTTTTATACGTGGGTAGATATTGAAAATAAAATTGTCGGCTCCTTTATTCTGAAGACCGACTGCATTCAACATTCCTGACGGAGTTTCAGCCATCCGCGGGTAGGTATTTCCTTCCCGATGTTTGAGTGTGGTGCCTTTGACAACAATTCCACCGAGCAATGAGAGGTCAATAAAATCGGCTATTTCTTCTCCAAATCCGCAAGTTCCGGAGGCTGTCAGAACTGGATTTTTGAAATCAAGTTCATGGATTTTAATTCCTAGATTTACCATTTCAGGTCGTTTACATTAAATACCGGTCCGTCGGTACAAACACATTTGTGACCAGTTTTGGTATCTTCCACACAGCAGAGACAAACACCAAAACCACAGGCCATCATATTTTCGAGTGAAACTTCACAGAATATTCCTTTTTCAATTGCCACTTTACCAATTGCTTTCATCATCTGATTGGGTCCACAGGTATATATTTTGTTATAATTCTCCAATTTCTCAGTGAATACTGGATGATTAGTCACAAAACCCTTTTCACCTAACGTTCCATCTTCAGTGGTAAAATGAAATTGTCCATAAGCCTGGTATGCTGAAATATCTATATGGTCTGAAATAGACCGGGCACCAATTAAAACGGAGACATTGGATGGAGCCAATCCGCAAATTTTTGATAGGAACAACATTGGAGCGACTCCGCTACCTCCTCCAATTAATAAAATCCGATCTGATTTTTCCGGCAAACTAAAGGATTTACCTAACGGAACGATAGCGTTAATAGTTTCACCTTCCTTAGCTTCAGTCAATTTTTTAGAACCCCTTCCGAGTATCTTTACCAGAATTGAAATAATTTGTTTATTAAAATCAACATCTAATATTGAAAAGGGCCGCCTAAGAAAAATTTCTGAAGCATCCTTAATTAAAACATTAATAAATTGGCCGGGAAATAGTTCAGGAACCGGGATTGGAGACCGAAGTTTAAGTAAAAAATTATCCTTATTAAGTTGCTTATTATCAAGCAGTAAAAAGTCAATTACCGTCTTTCTCATGTACATTGATTTGACGGCAAATATAATTTAAAAAAAATTATCGTGAAGGGCTATAAACCTTAAAAGTTTGATCTTTAAAAAAAACGACCATACGCTCAATCTGTTTTTCTGAACTAAAAAACTGATCCTGAAGCTCGTTCTGAACATTTTTCTTTTCTGAAATACTTGGATGATCGTGTTCGATTGGGGCATCAATTGAGTTTTCAATCATTTCAGGCTTTTTTATTGGTATTTCCATCTTCAACTGTTCTTCCATCTTTTCGGGAATCGGACTTGGTGGAACAACTGGTTCTGTCAATTGGTCGAACAATGTTTTTGATTTGACAGGAACATCGACCATATTCCCGGTTCCAAGAATCAACCATTTTGCATTGAGATCAGGATATATCTGCAGAATTTTTTCAATAAACTGAAAACTCGGTTTATTTCTGGCCTTCAATACATGGGTTACATTTGATCGCTGCACACCAATTGAATCTGCAAGTTCTGAAGAAGTAATCCCTTTGTACTCCATAAATTTTCGTATTCTTTCTTCCATAGATATGTAAATTTAAAAATACACAAATGTAGTGACTTAATTACAATATGTGATTTACATATAGCAATTTAATAATGTTACATTTGTACTATCGCATTCTAATTTCTTTGAGATAATGATTTAATAATTTGATTAATCACTTTCATTAAATTATATAATAAACTGTTATATAATGATATAATCAAATACTATTGACTGGTTTTGTGTGAAATTGACAAGTGTAAATCAATTATTAAATTTAAGGTTCATTAAACCAACTATAATATACACTTATTCAATACATTAATAACCATATTTTATATCCATTTTTTATTGCATATTTTTTGTTGGTAATGTGAATAGATTTGAGAATTTAATTTGAGAAATTGAAATTCTTTGGATTCATATTTGCTATGCACATTGTAAATTCAAATATGTGAACGTAAATTAAGTAAATTTGCCTGTTGTCTTTTGTGAACTAGTAGTAGTCAACTTTATGTGGATTTTTATATACAGTAGATTTACAAAGAAATAATCAGGCAATCGGGTACACTGAAAAAGATGAGTCTATTCCCCACTTCACCTGTTTGAAAACAAATATTAAATTCTAATCCAGTCAAATGCCTATTCAAACCTTAGTAACAATTTTATTATCTGGCATATCACTCGAAATATTCAGCTTTCATAAAAATCGCAATCTGTGCAAATCTGGTCTGATGAGAAACAAATCGTGTACATTTTAGAGGTGTAAATTAAAATCGAAACTTTAATTGATTAATTTTCCTCGATTAAAAAAATCGAAGTTATGAGAGGTATCCCTTCTTCATTTTTGCTCCTGTTTTTTGTTTTCATTGTTTTGGTTGAGCTTATCTCCTACTCCGGATTTCGCATCCTCATTTATCAGCCATCATCGAATGTTCGCCGATGGCTTCATATCACTTATGTTTTAATAAGCATGTTTGCAACTGGGTTATTGGTCTACTCATTTTCAAATCCACAAGTGCTAAGAGAAAGTCGTAACTATTCTTTTTTTTACTTTGTAATTCTATTAAGTTTCCTGAATTTAATTCCTAAGATTGTTTTCGCCATGATGACCTTGATTTCCTGGTTGTTCAGGTGGTTCTCAGGAAAACATTCGCAGTTATTGATCCTTGCCAGTTCAATCTTCATTGCCTTGGGAATTTGGGTTCTAATTGTTTATGGAAATCTATTGGGCCGTGAAAACTTGAAGGTAGTTCAACACGACTTGTATTTTGGTGAATTGCCAGTACAACTCGATGGTTTTAAAATCGTTCAGCTTTCTGATATTCACTTGGGCAGCTTTAATAAGAATCCAAAAGTAATAATTGAAACAGTAAGGATAATCAATCTTATAAAGCCTGATTTGATTCTGTTTACCGGCGACCTGGTAAATAATTTCGCAGATGAAATCAATGGATTTGAACCCTGTTTCAGGCAGCTTTCAGCAAAGTATGGAAAATTTGGGATACAGGGAAACCACGATTATGGCGATTATTCCAACTGGCCTGATTCAGCAAGCAAAACAAAGAACCTGGAAAAAATCAGGGATGGTTTTGCAAATTCTGGATTTCAACTTCTTTTAAACCATTGGACTAAAATTAATATTCGGGATACTTCATTTGCATTGATTGGTGTTGAAAACTGGGGGCATCCGCCTTTCCCTCAATATGCAAAACTCGATCAGGCTATGGCAGGTATTCCAAAAAATTATTTTCGAATTCTGATGACACACGATCCTGCTCATTGGAATTCAATCGTGGTCCCAAACACGGATATTCCTTTAACTCTTTCCGGGCATACTCATGGAGCTCAATTTAGCGTCAAAATTGCAGGGATCGAATTTAGCCCGATTTACCTGAACCAAAAAAATTGGGGCGGATTATACAAAGAAAAAAATCAGTGGCTTTATGTAAATAGAGGACTTGGGACGATTGGATATCAGGGCAGAATTGATATGCGGCCCGAGATTTCGGTTCTAACTTTGCACCCCATTAAAAACCATTAAAGTTGATTGAAAAGAGCACGTTGAATTGAAAATCGTTGAATTCCGGACGGTAAATCGATCGGAAGCCCAGTTCAATCGGCGCAAAAAAACGCAATACATGCAGATCGGCTGTCAGTTCCAGGCCCATAGATTGTAATTTCATTTCTTTGGCATTTGGAAATATCACACCGTTTTTATCAGTCAATGGCACCGATAGCCACGCCCAATCATAAAAGAAAGAGGATTTTATCCGCTTGATATAGGTCAGCTTTCCGAAACTAAAATCAGGATAAAAAAGTGGAATTTTGTAATCAGCTGCCAATGAATACATTTTGTTATTTTGATAGCTCTCAAATCCACGCGGAAAACGCACTACATCTGAAAAGCTGTAACTATTTGTAAAACTTTTTACCTGATAACCCTGATACACTCTCAATCCGGCATTTGCGCCCAATGCGGGAAAAAACAATACCGACTGAATTCCCGAAAGAGTTCCAATATCATTGTCACCAAACGGAGTATGCCGGTAAATAACATCCAGTTGTTGTCCCCATTTGGGTTGGATGGCCTGACCAGACTGACGTAGCAAATTATTCAGGTAAATCCTGTACGCCAATGTCTGGGAGTTTTTAGGATACAGATCAATTAATGAAGTATCCTTTCCTGAAACATTTTTTATCGAATATTGAAC
This sequence comes from Prolixibacteraceae bacterium, assembly GCA_025355875.1. Lineage (GTDB taxonomy): Bacteria > Bacteroidota > Bacteroidia > Bacteroidales > Prolixibacteraceae > Aquipluma. The sequence continues at coordinate 11,304 of JANXYV010000018.1, forward strand.
TTCCGGAATAAAGCTCCGTGAATACTTTCCTTTCGAAAAATTGAATGGCAGACGAACATCGAGATCCATCGATATTTCTTTCCAGACAAACCGATGAATGGTCGTATCACGACTTATCACCTGACCGGATTGGTCAATTGTATTCGTAACCTGGTAATAATTTGAAGCTTCATTCCCGTCCGACACTTCGACATTGAATTCCGGAAACCATCCGGAATAAGTATATCCGAGCCTGAATTTTCCAGTTCGGTCCGCAACATTGTAATCGTAACCCAACCGAGTTTCTGATGTACCGAGCAAGTTCTGCGAAAACAGAGAAACACCCGGCCTGATTTCATAGCTGTTAACGTCAATGTAGGCCGGTGCCCAACTGTGAAAGTTGAACAAATGTCCCAACTTTGAATATTTTTTGATAGGATAAGTGACTGAATCCGGATTCGAAAAATCAGGAATGCCAATTTCCTGACCCGCCAGCGTATTTGCCAATGAATCGGTTTTTAACTGAATGTTCTGTACTTCACTTTTCCCTTTCGCTTCGGAAAGTTTCACAATTCCAAGCTGAAAGCCAGCGGCAGAATAATTGCTGAAAACAATCCGTTTACCATCTTCAGAGATGTCAGGATAATCGGCTCCAAACGGAACCGAAGCAATTTTGAAAATCTTCTTGCTTTGCAGATCCAGTCCATACAAATTATCAATTCCTGAAAAATCGGATGAAAAGAAAAGCCGGCCTTTGGAAAAAACAGGATTTCTCAGGTTGGCAAATGTTGACTCGGTTAATTGAACAAACTTCCTGGTTTTCACGTCGACCGATGCCAGGAATTTACCTTTTCCAGAAAGACTCACAAAATAAAGAGTTTCTCCTTTTGCGTCCCAACAAGGAGTGAAAAAATACTGATTATCAGTGGTATTAAACTGATCTATTAAAACTCCGGTTTTCAGGTCAAAAATTGAAAGAAAAACCCGGTTTGCAGGATCCACCTCGACTGCCGCAAAGGTTTTAAAATCAGGAGAGATGACTGGGCTGAACAATTTATTTTTGCTCTTAATTTCATTGATCTTTTTTGTTTCAATATTTAAAACCTGAATCACCGACCGATCGGCATGTGACCATCGAAGGTCGGCTCTTTGTTCGGCCCAGATAATCATATTTTTCAGCATCGAAACTGATTCATCGTAAATCGTTCCGGATGTGAAAATCACCTTTTCTGTCCGATCAGGATTAATCTGAACGAACCGGCCGATGTCATCTAACGAAGTACGGTAAGCGAGCAGGAAAGAATCTTTGTAAAACTCCGGATAAAGGTAATTACTGTACACCTTTGTATCCGGAGAAGCCTTTGAAATTGAATCAATTAAACGTGTCTGAAAACTTTTTCTCCAGGATTTATTAAGGTTATCGAAGATTCCAGAATACAGTTGCTGCGTAGATTTTCCGGTGTTTTTCTTCAGAGAAGAGTTTAATGGAGTGAGTGAAAGCGGACGACCTCCAATTGTTTTTAAAGCATCAGCCCAGATTTTCGATCCAAATTCTTCCCGACTTTTTCCAATCATCCAATAGCCTAACTGATAATGATCCGGAACAAAATCGCGGTATGAACCCAGATAGGCTTTGTCGAACGAATACTTTCCTTTTTCCGCCAACTGAGCCCGGTATTCCATACTAAACGAAGCTTCCCTGCCACGACCTGACTTTGATAAGGCAGTTTCGGTAACCACGGCATCGCCTTCCAGGAACCAGAACGGCAAATAGGCACCAACTGCAATGGCAGTGGATTGCTCACCAAAAATAATTTTGAGAAGTGTTGGCATTTCGCTTTGAATTTTATCGAGCTGCACCAAATGCCTGAATTCGTGCAGGCAAAGTTGCTCGATCCAGTCTTGAGAATAAATTTTCTGATTCGGTGTCGTGAAAAGCTCGATTCTCTTGGGCGCCCAGGCCACTAACCCGTTTGATGTGACCGTTCGGGTATGCAAAATCACAGATACTTTTCTGGGTTTGAAATTCAGGGTTTTTGAACCAAAACCATAAACTTTCTCAAGAACGAACGAAAGTCTTTGTGCCTGTATTTCAAACTCTTCAGGATAAACAATTTGAAAGTTTACTGTATTAATCTGTCGCCAAGCGATCGACGAAGGGTCTTGTCCGGTCTGAAAATACTGTGCCTTCGCATACAGTGCGTTTAGAATTATCAGTAAAATTAAGATTGAAGTTTTCTTCATTCTGATGGTTCAAATGTATAAGGTTCCGGCTCCTTCCTTTCCTGACAATTTGCCGTCCAGGAAGGAATTAACCAGCCTCGCGAGAATCTAAAACTAACGAATTTATTTTAATTCGATTTAATGACCAGAAAGTTTCAGGAAGAAATGTCCTATTCATCCAAGTTTGCTAATTTTGACTCTTTCAAAAGAATTATACATTGAATATTAGTTTTGATCACCACCTAGCAGGACTATTCATAACGTTGTCCTTTGTTGTTGCCGCAGCCAGCAGCTATCAGTTGTATTACCTGAATCCCGAAAACGCAAGCCTGACCTGGCTTCAAAAGGGATTTCTTGTTGGGTTGCGTTTTGTTTCCCTTCTGCTGATTTTTCTATTTCTGTTATCACCACTGGTCGAAAGCACAAAGAAAATCACCCAACTTCCGATTTTAACGGTTGCCTTTGATAATTCGCAGTCGATCAAAGATTACGGTTCATCAATCAATCAATTCGAAGAATCAATCCGGAAAAGGCTTGGCGAAGATTATCAACTTGAATTTGGGTCGTTTGGCGAAAAGATCGAAAACACAGATAAATTTACCGGAACCGAGCGCAAATCCGACTACGGACAAATAATTAAATCACTGAAAAACAAGTCGATCAATCGGAATATAGGCGCCATGATTTTAATTGGCGACGGAATTTTTAATCAGGGTCAAAACCCTGAAAACCTGGTTTCAGGATTAAAATTTCCGGTTTACACGCTCGCCATCGGCGATTCCTCAAGAAAGACCGATGCCTTGATCGGAAATGTAAAAACCAATAAAATAGCCTTTCTGAAAAACAAATTTCCAGTGGAGATTGAAATGAAATTTTCGAAGCTCAAGAATAAGCTAGGATATCTCGACATTGAACACAACCAAAAGCAAGTTTATTCAAGCACTATTGTGATTGGTTCTGACGATGAATTTAAACTGGAATTTGTGAATCTGGAAGCTACTGAAACCGGCCTGCAGCATTATAAAATCAAGATTCGTCCATTTGACGGTGAGATTAACCTGAAGAATAACGAATTTGAGTTTGTGATTCAAATCATGGAAAACAAACAAAAGATCCTGATGCTGAGCGATGGTCCGCATCCTGATCTGGGAGCACTGAGCAACAGCATTTCTGAACTTCAGAACTATCAGGTTAAGTTACTTACTGGAAGTCAGGTTCCTGACAGTTTGAAAACCTACAGTTTGATTATCCTGAATCAGATCCCTTCGGCCAAAAATGTGGCCAGTAAACTTTTAACCGAGATAAAAGCGAGCCGGGTACCGGTTTTGTTTCTGATTGGGCCAAACACCTTGCTCGACCAATTTAATTCGCTTGAAATAGGAATGAAAATAGCTTCCAGTCAGAATACGGAAGAAGTTCAGGCTTTGTTTAATAAAAACTTTTCCTTGTTTGTACTTTCCGACGAAACAAAAAATGCGCTGGAAAACTCTCCCCCATTGCTTTCTCCATTCGGGAACACACAGTTGTCGCCGGCATTTCAAAACCTGGCGTTTCAAAATATCCGGAATATCCATACCAACAAAACGATGATGGCTTTCGGGAACGACAAAGGGCGGAAAATTGGATTTGTGGTTGGTGAAGGACTTTGGAAATGGCGTTTGTACAATTATCAAACCAGTGGAAATCATGATGCATTTAACGAGTTGACCCATAAAATGGTGCAATATCTGGCCCTGAAGGAAAACGAAGACAACTTCAATGTCTATCATCCGGCTCTCTTTCAGGAAACCGACGCAATTGAATTTACTGCCGAATTGTATAACGACAGCTATGAGCTGGTAAACACGCCCGAAGTCAATATCCGGATCAAAGACGCAAATATGCATGAATTCACCTACCAGTTCGACCGGACTGATGATTTCTACCGGCTGAATGCCGGAAACCTGGAGCCTGGTGATTATACTTATGAGGCTGAAACCTATCTGGGAAGCCAGCATTTTACTGAAAAAGGAAACTTCAGTATTGTTAAAAATGAACTTGAAAATCAGAACACACGGGCTGATTTTGGTCTTCTGTATCAGTTGTCGGAACAATCTGGCGGGAAGTTCTTTCCTTTTGCAGATTATGGCACATTACTTGATACAATCGTGGCTAACAAACGGATTACGGTTCAGCAGCATCAGCAAACCTTTCAAACCGAATGGATCAATTTAAAATCTTTGTTTATTTTATTGATTTTGTTGCTGGGCCTTGAGTGGTTCTTCCGAAAATATTGGGGAATTTATTAACGGATTCATAAGATGGTATTCTTCAGAAAAATCATAAAATATCAGACAGCGCTTCTTTTCCTTACAGGAATCATGCTATTTTCATGCAAAAGCAGTTATGTTGCGCTTACCATAGAAAACTCGTTGCCCATCAAAGATGAACTCCCGGCCGATATACAAAGCCTGACCCTGATGAACCGCAGCATGAACTATCAGTTTGAAAACTATCGCGAAGATTCACTGCAAAATTATTTTTACCGAAAAGGATATCAGCTTTCCAAAGTCGTGCTCGACAGTACTTCTGCCGATACCACCATCATGGCCCTGGCGGCTCTTTTGTATGAATCAGGCCGGTACGATGTAGTTGTTCCGGTCAAACGAAATCTGAAAAGAATCCTTTCGTACGAATTCCTTCCTGACACTCTCAGTCCCGATCGTGTCAGCCAAATTTGCTCGGATTACAACACCGATGCCGTGATGGTTTTGGAAAGGTTCTCGACAAAAACCATGGCCGATTATTCTTCCGAAAAATACATGGATGCCTCGACTGGGATCAATTATTCCTATTATGCTTCGCTGGATCTGAAATACGATGCCTTTTTCAGGATTTATAAGCCGGGAATAAAAACTTTGGTTAAAGAAATTGAACTGATCGACACAATCAACTGGGAAAGCGCCGATAATTCACAGGAACGAATGCTCCGCAAAATGCCATCAATCAAGCAGGCCTTGATTAATGCCGGCATCAAGGTAGCACTCGATGTTGACGAAAAGATATCACCATCGTGGACCCGCGAAAAAAGAGGATATTTTATATTTAATGCCAAGGACGACCCGGGCCAGAAATACATGAACGAAAACAATTACGAAGAGGCTGGCAAATATTGGGATGAATTGGCCAAATCAAATGATAAAAAAATCAGGAGCAAAGCAGAATACAATCTTGCATTAATCAGCGAATTAAATGGTGATCTGGATGGGGCGATCGATTGGGGCGTAAAATCATTCTATTCATTTTACCGGTATCAGACTGAAGTATATATTAAAAAACTACAAGTCAGGAAAAAAAACCTTCAAATACCCCAATAACATGAAACAAAAGTCCCGCCTGCTTTGGATCATTTTGTTGCTGAGCTTTAGCGCGTGTGTGAGTTATGAAAAGTATTCCATCGAAGTATTCAAACCTGCCAGGTTTACTATTCCGTCCGAAATCCGCAAAATCGCGATCGTTTCACGCAACCTGAAGTATGTGAATGATACGTTACGAAACTTTCAGGTGAAAGACCATCAACTTTTCAAGGATAAGATTCATATCAATTTAGATAGTCTGGCCCTGGAAACCTGCTTCGACAGTCTTGCCAGCAAGTTGGCCGCACCAAACCGGTTCGACAGCATTCTGATTATACCGGTCGGCTTCATTCCTGAAAAGAGGGTAAAAGAGGTCAGGCCAAACCAGGCCGACTGGTACCGAAACCTGTCAACAAAAACCGGGACCGACGGACTGATTCTTCTGGATATGTTCTCGTATTTTTACAGCTACTCGAGCGAAATTCCTTCTGCAAATGTGGTTACTTCAAATATCTGGTCGTTTTACGACGGAAAGAAACAGAAAATCACCGACCGTTTTGTTCAGATCGACACTCTGTTCTGGGACGGGACTGACGATTCCGGAAAATCGGAGAAAATCCTGATTCCAAAGAAGGAAGCTGCCATTCCGATTTGCGGTGGAGTAATTGGTTCAAATTACTCGAAACACATCCAACCTACATGGACGATGGTTTACCGTGAAATCATGACCTCAGGCAATGACGATTTTAAAAAGGCAGCGGCGCTTGCCCACAAAAACCAATGGGAAGAAGCAACGGCGATCTGGCAGAAATATGCGGAAAGTAAAAACAAGAATAACAAGATCATAGCCTCATACAACCTGGCCCTTTCCAGCGAGATGAGTGGAGATATTGATCAGGCTTTAAAGCTGACCAGTAAGGCTGCCAAAGCAAGTTCCGGGGCATTTCGTTCTTCAGAAAATGAAGCCATCCGTAAGTATTCGGCCATTCTTTACCAGCGAAAAGTGGAGATAAACAAATTAAGTATTCAGAATGAAATGCCATAAAGCACTTTGGACACTTTTACTTCTTGATTTTGGCTTCACATCTTGCCTAATAACAGGTCAAATCAAGACTTTAAACATCGAAATTCTCAAGCCTGGAATCTTTAATGTCCCGAAAGAAAGTGATTTGGTAGTGATCAAGCGCGACTTATACCAGTCGGACACCTGTACTTTTCTTTTTTCCAATGGCATTCTGAATTATAAAGATCCGGTTAATGAATATGAAAATTATATGGACTCGAACCTCACATCGAACTCATATAAGAACCTGCCTATTATGCAGAAAGACACCTCGATCTCATACAAAAATCTTTCGGATACCTGTGTGATGGAATTGATCAATTTTTTTAAGGAGGATGGGTATTTCAGGAAAGTAACTAAAGCAAGCGATTCGTTGAATAATCTCTTTAAAGTACCTGGAAAAATTGAAACTAAGGAAGATTTATTTGAAAAAACAGAGTCAGATGTTTGTGTTTTTCTTGATTTCCTTCATCTGAATACAACCTATAAGGATATTCACAATTCAAAAAGTTTTCCCGATTCGTATTTCGGCTTTCCCTTCATTGCAAAAGCCAGTTTGCTTTGGACGATCTCCTTTAAAACTGACAGTCTGGTATACTCCTATATCCATAAGGACACCCTTTTCTATGATCAGGAACAGATTGCCGCTTTGGGAAAGAACAAAAAAGATATTTTGGGCCAACTGTGTAATAATTCGAGCAAATTCCTTGGACGGTCGTTCGGGTCCAGGATGATTCCTAGCTGGTTGCCGGTTGAACGCCTTTATTACAGGTCGAAGAACCTTGAAATGATGAAAGCCGAAAAGTTTGCGCTTGACCAGGATTGGTTAAAAGCAGCCGAAATCTGGAATCAGCAAACTAAAAACAAAAACTATAGAATTGCCGCCAAGGCCAGTTTTAATATGGCCCTGGCCTGCGAAATGGAAGGAAAACCAGATGTCGCGATCACTTGGCTGGTTAAATCCTATTCGGTATTACCCAGGAATAATGAGGACCACCGGGCTATCTGCCAGCAATACGTGAATATTCTGGCCCTTCGTAAAAAGGAAATTGAACGATTGGAAGAACAAATAAGCGATTAGGATATAAACACAACCTGCCAAAAATGTATTAAACCTTTTCCACCATGATTTCAAGAAGAATTCTGCTCGTATTATTATCCTTTATTTGGCTGACTTCGTGTAAAATAACCAATAGTATAAGAACTATCCGGATAGAAATCATGAAACCTGTGGATTCATTCACTCCGGAGCACGTAAAATCGATCGCCATATTCAACCGTGACTCCAAGAGTCAACCTGGTACTTCATACAATTGTGGTGTTAGTAATTTTATGGGTGATACAACTCTCAATAAGATTGCACTTTCGAATTGCTGTGTGGATGGCCTGACCCGTTTTCTTGAACAGGAAGAATACTTTCAGAAAGTAAATACAACACAGAGCCAGTTGCACCGATTACATCAGGGTTTTAACCTTAAGAAAGGATGAAATTGAAATGCTGGGAAAGCAGATAAGAAATTAAAACCTAAAGGCTCTATTTTTTGCCTGTTACTACTTGATTCTGGTAAATCACCGGACCCTTCTTTATCGAATATACAATCAGGAAAATTCCGGTTAAAATAAACGGAATGCTCAGCCATTGCCCCATATCCAGGCTCATTCCTTTTTCGAAGGCTTCCTGAACTTCCTTGATAAATTCAATACAAAAACGGGTTCCAAAAACAAGCACAAAGAATACTCCGGTCAGAAGACCCTGATAATCTTTGGCTTTTGTTTTCCAGTACATGTACCATAATACTCCAAACGTGAACAGGTAACTCAGTGATTCATAGATCTGGGTTGGATGCTTCGCAACGGGTTCATGATTGCGTTCGAAAATAAAACCCCAAGGTAAAGTTGTTGGATTACCATATATTTCAGAATTCATCAGGTTTCCCAAACGAATTAATGCACCCACAAAAACCGAAGGAACTACTATCCGATCCAAAACCCAGAGCAAATTTCGTTTCGATACCTTTTTGCTGAAAATAATCATGGCAATGATAATCCCCAGAACGCCGCCATGACTGGCCAGTCCTCCTTGCCAAACATAAAGTATTTCGATCGGATGCTGCGAATAGTAATCCCAGCCGTAGAATAAAACATGTCCCAATCGAGCGCCTACTACCGTTGCGACAATCAGGTAAATAAACAAACTTTCGAGCCATTTCAGGTCTTCATTTTCATGTTTGAACATCTTTTCGACCTGGTTATACCCAAAAAGAAAACCAACAGCAAACATTAGTCCGTACCAGCGAACATGGATGGGTCCGAGTGAAAAAATTTCAGGGCTAACGTTCCAGTGTATAAATGAAAGAAGCATCTCGTAGTATTTTATTTCAGCTTGTTTATTTGAATAAATCAGAATGAGCACCTGTTCGAGTCAACCAAATTTGATTGTCATCAAACAGAAATTTCCAAATGATCAACCAGTCAGATTTTATATGGGCCTCCCAATATCCGGAATAATTTCCGGATAATTTATGTGGGGAATATGATAATGAAAGTGTTCCAGTTTCTTCAAGCATTAAAATTGCTTCTTTTATCAGCTCCATTTCATAACCTCTTTTCTGAAGAATTTTAATGTCTTTCCTGAATTTGTTTGTGAAAACGAGTTGAAGCATAATCCAGGCAAGTTAATGTAATAAGCAATTCTTTAGTTAAATTATAAGCTTAGTAAACAATTCTTTTGAGTCCCCGGCTGTAGTTCCTTTTTTACGCTCAACATCCTCGATTGCTTTTCGGGTTTCAAAATTAGGTATAGATTCTTCAACAAGCTGTGTATCAACATTCATCTTTTTCAAAAGACGATGAAGAAGATTTTCTTCCGCCTTATTTTTTGGTCTGATTACTATCGTGGTCATAGTTGAATTATTTTGATTCAAAGATATAAAATTGCCAACTAAAAATCTGGCACTTTTAATCCACTAAATCTTTCCCGTGGCAGGCTTTAAATTTCCGGCCACTTCCGCATGGGCAAGGATCGTTGCGCCCTACCCTCTTTTCGACACGAATTGGCTGAATCGGATGTTGTTCCCTTGGAGCATCCGGCATCCGTGGCGGATTAATCGAACTGCCTGGCAACTCCTGTTTTGAAGTGGATAACCGGCTTAAATCCAAGCCACGACGTTCGTGTCCTTCGCGAACCTGCTGCGGTTCGCTGATTGGAATATGACCTTTAGCAAGAATAGAGATGATCTGCCTGTTCACCTTGCTAATCATGATCTTAAACAAATTGAACGATTCAAACTTAAAGATCAGAAGCGGGTCTTTTTGTTCGTAGGTAGCATTCTGAACCGATTGTTTCAGGTCGTCCAGTTCACGAAGTTGTTCTTTCCAGGCATCGTCGATCGTCGATAAAACTGTTTGTTTCTGATACGATCTGACCAGTTCTTTGCCCTGATTTTTATAGGCCTTTTCCAAATTGGTCACAATCTGGAAAATGTGTTTTCCATCCGAAATCGGAACGACGATATTGGTGTAAAGATGTGATTTTTGTTCATAAACATCCCGAATTACCGGATACGCCTGTTTGGATATGGTTTCCATTTTCCGGGTATAGGTTGCGACCATTTCCTGGTAAATTTTATCGATCAGGTCGTCTGCCTTCATATTGTTGAAATCACGCTCCTCGACGGGCGATTCCATCGACATCAGGCGGATCAGTTCCATATTGAACTCATCAAACATGCCATTACCCTGATATTCGCTGACCAGATTCTCAATCACATCGTACATGGTATTCAGGATATCCACATCCAAACGGTCGCCAAACAAGGCATGGCGGCGCTTTTTATAGATGACTTCGCGCTGTGAGTTCATCACATCATCGTATTCGAGCAAACGTTTACGGATGCCGAAGTTGTTTTCTTCCACTTTTTTCTGAGCCCGCTCAATCGATTTGGTGATCATCGAATGCTGGATCATCTCACCTTCTTTCAAACCAATTTTGTCCATGATTCCGGTGATCCGGTCAGAACCGAAAAGTCGCATCAAATCGTCTTCGAGCGAAACAAAAAATTGTGATGAGCCCGGATCTCCCTGACGGCCTGAACGTCCGCGCAACTGACGGTCGACACGGCGCGATTCATGACGCTCTGTCCCGATAATTGCCAATCCACCAAGCGTTTTTACTTCCGGAGTCAGTTTGATGTCGGTACCACGACCGGCCATGTTGGTAGCGATGGTAACCATTCCGTTTACCCCGGCATCCGCCACTATTTCTGCTTCGCGTGCATGCATCTTGGCATTCAGAACATTGTGTTTGATTCCCCGCATTTTCAGATAACGACTCAATAATTCGGAAATTTCGACTGAGGTTGTACCAACCAATACTGGCCTTCCAATCGTATTCAGAGCTACAATTTCGTCGACTACGGCACTGTATTTTTCGCGTTTTGTTTTGTATACCAAATCCTCACGGTCGTCGCGGATGACTTTCCGGTTGGTAGGAATCACCACCACATCCAGCTTGTAGATATCCCATAACTCACCAGCCTCCGTTTCGGCAGTACCAGTCATACCGGCCAGTTTGTGGTACATCCTGAAGTAATTCTGGAGGGTAATGGTGGCAAAGGTCTGGGTAGCTGCTTCAACCTTGACGCTTTCTTTGGCCTCGATAGCCTGATGCAAACCATCGGAATAGCGGCGACCTTCCATGATACGGCCGGTTTGCTCGTCCACAATTTTCACTTTGTTTTCGATCACCACATATTCCACGTCTTTTTCGAACATGGCGTAGGCTTTCAACAACTGATTTATGGTATGTACCCGCTCCGATTTAATGGCATAGCTGGTTAGTAATTCGTCCTTTTTCTCCAGAACCTGTTCTTTAGTAAGTTCCTTATTGTTTTCAATTTCAGCGATTTCCGATCCGACATCAGGTAAAATAAAGAAAGTCGGTTCATCTACGTCACCAGAAATCAGATCGATCCCTTTGTCGGTCATTTCCACTGAATTCTGTTTCTCTTCGATGACAAAAAACAAAGGATCGGTAATAATATGCATGATCTTGTTGTTGTCCTGCATATGGTAATTCTCCGTTTTGGTCATCATGGCCTTGATTCCTTCTTCGCTCAGGAATTTGATCAAAGCTTTATTCTTTGGCAATCCCTTGTGTGCTCGCAACAATAGAATCGAACCCGCTTCTTTTTCGTCTTTGGTCGCGTTTGGATTGTTCAAAATTCGTTTGGCATCAGCAAGACACTGATTCACCAGGTTTCGCTGAGCTGAGTAAAGCCTTTCAACCTTAGGTTTCAATTCTTCAAACTTCTGAATTTCACCTTTTGGAATCGGGCCAGATATAATCAGTGGTGTTCGGGCATCGTCAATCAACACAGAGTCGACCTCATCCACAATGGAATAATGATGTTTGCGCTGTACCAGATCAAGCGGGCTGATGGCCATGTTGTCACGCAGATAATCAAAACCGAATTCATTGTTCGTTCCGTAGGTAATATCGGCCAGATAGGCTTTGCGGCGGCCTTCCGAATTTGGCTGATGCTTGTCTATACAATCCACGCTCAATCCGTGAAATTCGAAGATCGGTCCCATCCATTCCGAGTCACGTTTCGACAGATAGTCGTTCACTGTAACCAGGTGAACGCCTCGTCCGGCGAGTGCATTCAGGAATACTGCCAGAGTGGCAACCAGTGTTTTTCCTTCACCGGTACCCATTTCAGCAACTTTACCCTGATGCAAAACAATCCCTCCGATGAGCTGAACATCGTAATGAACCATATCCCAGGTGATCTGGTTTCCGCCAGCCATCCATTTGTTGTGCCAGACCGCATTTTCGCCTTCAATCTCAATGCTGTTGCGAACAGCTGCCAGATTGCGATCGAAATCGGTTGCTCTTGCGATTACTCGTTCATTCTCAAAAAAGAGTTTCGCAGTGGCTTTTACAATGGAAAATGCAATCGGAAGTATTTCATTCAAAACGGCTTCCAGTTTATCGGTAATTTTCTCTTCGAGTTTGTCGATTTCCTGATAGAGCTTTTCACTTTCCTGAATTTCAACCGTTTCAACAAGTTCGTTGATTTCTTTGATACGATCTTCTTCCGGTTTGATCCGCTCCCTGATCAGTTCTTTCAAACGGGCCGATTCATCCCGAAGCTCATCGTTCGACAATAACTTGATCCGTTCGTATTCTTTTTTGATAAGTTCAAGCGTAGGTGCAATCTCAGCCATATCTTTATCAGCCTTGTTGCCAAGAAATTTGCCAAGAATTTTATTAAGGAATGCCATTATCTAGTTTTTAAATGATCAAAAATTGAAGTCACAAATGTAGTTATAATGTTTAAAACTGGAATTGGTTTTTACGATTATCGTGCCAGCGGTTAAAACGATGAAAGACCGGTCAGAATTGCCTTTGTTGCACAAACAACTGACAATAAATCAGTAAAAGTCCATTTGGGAACTATTGAAGAATGCCATTTCTGGCAGGAAACAGCTCTATATCCTGAATTTATGGACTATATTTGATCAATAACTCTAAATTGATCCACATGGAAATTAGTAAACTCATTGCCAACAGGTATTCGGTCCGGTCATATACCAGTCAACTGGTTGAACAAAGCCAGATTCTGGAAATTCTGGAAGCTGCCCGATTGGCCCCATCGGCATGTAATTACCAGCCATGGTATTTTGTGGTCCTGACCGAAGCTGAAAATCTGAACGATTTCCATGAGGTTTATCCGCGAAATTGGTTCCGGGAAGCTCCGGTCTGCATCGTAATCTGTTCCGACCATTCACAATCATGGAAACGGAAACCGGACGGAAAGGATTTTGCCGATGTGGATGTGGCCATTGCCATCGACCATTTGGTATTGAAAGCTACAGAACTAGGATTGGGAACTTGCTGGATTTGTAATTTCGATGTCCTTCTGGCCCGAAAAAAACTGCAATTACCGGCTCACATCGAGCCTGTGGCCATTGTTCCAATCGGATATACGAACTCAGTGGCACCTGTAAAGACCAGGAAATCCCTTTCAGAAATAGTTCGTTGGGAGAAATTTACAGGCCTTTAAACTCTTTGATATATTTCTCCAACCGGTTCAGACCTTCCATGATGTTTTCGAGCGAATTGGCATACGAAAAACGGAGGTATCCTTCACCGTTTTCGCCAAAGTCGATACCCGGAGTTATGCCAAGATGAGCCTTTTCAAGAATATCAAACGCCAGTTTGTACGAATCAGAAGAAAGGTGACGGGCATCCACGAAAATATAAAATGCCCCGGTTGGTTCAACAGTGATGCGGAAACCTAATTCGCGAAGACGACTGATCATGTATTTCCGACGCTCGTTATAGATGTTTTTCATGTTTTCAACATCGGAATCAGCCTCGCGCAAGGCTGCTATTCCTGCCCGCTGGGCAACCGAACTTGCACAAATGAACAGGTTTTGCTGAAGTTTTTGCATTGGACGAACAAACTCTTCAGGAGCAATTACATAGCCCAACCTCAGACCGGTCATGGCATACAACTTTGAAAATCCATTCAATACAAATGCATTACTGGTGTATTCAAGAATCGAATGGGCCCGTTCCCCATATACCAGACCATGATAAATTTCGTCAGAAATAATAGGTGGAGAAAATCCGGCAATCGACTGCAGAGTTTCGGGCGAAAGTAAATTTCCGGTCGGGTTCATCGGACTATTGATCATGATTGCTTTGGAGCGTTCAGTAATGGCCTTACAGATATTTTCGGGCCGGTACTGAAATCCATCTTCCTCGTAAACCGGCACTTTGACCATTTTCGCTCCGGAAAGGCTGATAAAATTCGGATAGCACGCATAACCGGGATCGGAAAGGATAATTTCATCGCCGGGATTACAAAGTGCATACAAAACCATCAGGATTGCCGGTGAAGTTCCTGAAGTTACAAGGATCTGATCAGGAGAAATACGAACCTTGTAATTCTTCAGGTAGCTTTTGCAGATTTCCTCTCTCAGTTCCGGATCACCTAAACTATGCGTATAATGAGTCCGGCCTTGTTTCATCGCCTCCTCGGTTGCCTTTTTAACACAGGATGGAACATCAAAATCGGGTTCGCCAACTTCGAGGTGAATGATGTTGACCCCCTTCTTTTCCAATACCGACGCCCTTTCCAGAACTTCCATGACAATAAAAGGGCTTATATTTTTCGCTTTTTCTGAAATCATTTTGGTTTTTTATTTGGGAGTTCGAAAGTAATCAGAAAATCGCAATGGTGGCAACACACAAAAATATATTGTTCGAATTATGTTTTAAAAATGAAATCTATTAATTTTACTGACTCTTGTGAAAATTTTAAGGAGCGCTGCATGAAAAGGGCTTTATTCATTTGTGTTTTAGCTGTTTTGACGATTCAGCAGGCATTTCCTCAAAAGAATGCCAAACCAATTATTTCGGCTCGTAATTTTAGCAGTTCATCCGAACTCTGGGAATCCATCGGGCTGGGAATCCTGAACTACCAGGCCGATGTCATGTACATTTACGGAAAACTTTATGTAACTCCCTCAATGCCTGACAGCGCCAACCACAAGTTGCCAACTCTTACCGAAGCTTACCTTTACCCGCTTTACAGTCAATTTAAGAAGAATAATGGTGAAATTCTACCTGGCTACTTAGGAGATATCTATCTGATCCTGGATTTCAGCGCGCAGCCTGTTCAGATATACAAACAACTTGCGGCAGAGATGCGGCCTTTCTCAGATATGCTCACTTATCCTGAACATCAGGGAAAACTACGGATTCTGATTAAAGACAAAAACCAACTCGACAAGATTGACGGGATTAAACCCAGTTTCCTGGGACTGGTAGGCCAATTGACAGATCTGGACAAAGATACGGATTCGGAGAAAATGCCTTTGATTGAGGTCGCTTTCAGCGAAATAACCTGCTGGAAAGGTTCCGGAAACATACCGTTTGAAGACTTTGTGAAAATCAAGGATCTGGTTACGAAAATACACGCCCAGAAAAAGAAGATCATTCTTTCAAACTGTCCGGTAAATAAAACAGTAGCTGAGTTGATCCAAACTTCAAAAGCCGATTTCATCAACACTCAGGAAGCCAATCAGATGGCCGGATTCTTTGAGGCAACCAAATAATAGCAGGAGTTAAAAAGTGATCAGTGTTCAATCTCAATCTCAGTTTGAACTACCACTCAGCCATTCAGCCATTTAACCATTTATTTAAGGAATATAGGCCACTTTTCCAACAATTGTATGACCGCCGGCCGAAAGATTGACCAGATAAATTCCAGGCCGTTGACCTTCAAAATTCAGTAGCAGATTGTTTGATCCGTTTGTAGATATCCGGATGTTTTGCTTTTTGCCAAGCAAATCGTAAACTGCAACTTCATCTTCACAATCAATGGAAAATACCGTTTTAACTGATAATAAGGAAGTTCCTGACATCGGATTCGGGAAAAATTTCGCCTCAGGTAAATCGGTTTTGAAATCTTGTAATCCATTCGGATCATCAATATTGCAGGCAATCAATTCAGTAAGCAAGGCAGAACCATTGCCAGTCAGGTTATGTGCATTATAGGTGCTCCATCCATTTTGATCCTTCAGATAAAAACTATTCGTGACATCCGATTTTCGGTTTGCCAGGTATACTGCCAGAGTATCACCCGATTGCAGTTGTGAAATGTTGTAGGTAACGAAAAAATTTCCAACTGTTTTTACCGGGCTCTTAAACGAAAGGTAATTCATTGCATCGGGGTAGAACTTGTTGATTGGGAAACTCTCGGTGTACAGCAAAGTTTCCGGACTATTTTTACCGCTGTATACCTTAATGTCGATGTTAGAGTTTGTAGAGCTTACTTTAAGCTTGGCGATACCCAATGAGACACCCTGTATTTCGCAATTTCTCGAAAATTTGTATTGCTCTGCAAACTCGATAAAACCGGCGCTGTTTGTGCCGCTCCAGTAGCCCTTTTTAGTCAGACCGTTCACAATCTGAACAACTGCTTGTGTATCTGTATTCATAAAATTTGTTGAGGGCTTGCAGAGCGTTTTTCCTGATCCGGAATACATCCCCGCTAATTTTACAACATTCGAATTTAACGGATCGAGCCAGTATTTCAACTGTTGGTTTCTGGCAGAATAATGGTCCCAACTCAACGCAAATTTTTCATAATAGTCATTCTTACGGACGGTACAGTTAGCCGATCCCCCGGTAAGAGAGCCAACTATTTCCTTGTTTTGGTCGAACAGGCCACCTCCGGATGATCCATCTTCAGTAACGCCATATTCCCAGGTCAGAATATTCCAATGTCCATTTTTCAAGTAAGCAGAACTAAACGTTTTGGTTATCGCCGGGTCAAGATCGATCGAAATCTTTTTAATATCGCCTAGCGGATGGTGAATGGATACTGACGAAGTTGGAGGAAGGTTGACCCGGTTCCAGCCTGCCAGGTAAGTGCGGTAGTTATATGGAGGAATGGTGTTTAGCCGGACCAGAACGAAATCAAGACTATCCGAACTTGCTTTCAGGGAACTTCCTGACAAAGAATGGCTTACATCTCCATCGATGGAAGGACTGTTATAGTATGAACAGTATGGTGCTTCATAGTTAAATAAAAAAATAGAAGACTGTGCTTTGGATTCAGTATTGATGCAGTGATTGGCAGTCAGAATATACGGGGAATTATCCATCGCCGTATTGTTAACCATGGTTCCAGAACAGATTTCAGCACCTGCAATGATTATGCGGCAAACAGCATCCCGGATTTCCTCCGAGCCATTTGCCACATCACAATTAATATTGACATTGCAGGCGCCGGAAACTCCAAGGGGCCGGTGATCATTGTAAGTGATACCCAGAAAATCGTGGGAAATTTGGGTGATCAGAAATTCACCGGGGAAAGAAGCATTGACAGGCTCTTCATATTGCACAAGTAACTCGTCTCCTCCAACAGGTTCAATTGCAAGCACCTGGCTATCAGAATTATTGGCCGAAGTGTAAGCACCCTTAATTTCACCTGTTTTTGTGCTAACCAAGAATAACCGTGCATGGTCGGGTAATCTAAAATGTTCAAGAATAAGGTTAATTGAATATGCTCCTGATGATCTGATAAACAGTTGCCAAACATTAACTTCAGTGGTGTTGTACCATTTCCCGGAATTCTTTACTGAAAGCGATACCGGAAAGGAATAGGCAAACCTGATTTTTTTTAGTTGACTTTCTTCAGTCTGATTGTATTTCGAACGCATGGACTGATTGTCAACAGCCGGCATGACGATCCGGTCATCATAAGGCATAGCGGATTTTAACTTTTGAATTTGAATCGGAATGCCACCTTCAGAAATCTGCCCAAACACTGAAGCAGTGAATAGTATGGAAAGTATGAAGGTAACCGTATACGTCTTTCTGTAGCTCATATCCTGAAATCAGTCAGCACCAAAAATAGATAAATTTATTTAACTCAGGTCATGTCAACAATTACAACTATTTTTGATTTCCAAGTTTGATGGAAATAATTCTGAAGCAGCGACTCTAGAACCATGAAGTATATTGACATTCACACTCATACAATAAATGGAAGCGAAAATATTCAGATCCTGAATGTTTTTGCCCAGGCTCTGCCGGAAGCCGATTTAGCTAATCTATATTCAGCTGGTTTGCACCCTTGGCATATTGAAATGATTAACCAGGACAAATGTTTCCGGGCAATTGAGCGGTCTGCCGGATTAAGAAACATGAAGGCAGTTGGCGAATGCGGTCTAGACCGATCGATTATGACAGACTTTGCACTTCAGAAGAAGTGTTTTAAAAAGCAAATTGAAATATCAGAGCAGCATTCTAAACCTTTGATTATTCATTGTGTACGTGCATATTACGATCTGATAAGACTTAAAAATGAAACAAAATCAGAGTTGCCCTGGATCATTCATGGTTATTTTGGAAACAAGACAATAACTCAGGCCCTGATTAATCATGGGTTCTGGTTTTCGGTCGGAGAATCCATGTTAAATGAAATCCCAAAGCATGAAATATTAAAAATAATACCGCCTGAACGCCTGTTTCTTGAAACTGATGACCGTGATATTTCAATTGAAAAAATATATTCGGTGGCTGCAGTAATTCTGAAAATCGACGAAGAACAGCTAGCAGAAGCGATTTACAACAATTTCATCCGTCTTTTCGGAAATGAAAAATGAAAAAATTTTAAACAATTTTGGCGAAACATTGTCTATTTTGAAAAACTGACTATGTTTGTATTCGAATCTGTACCATTTTCAACAATGAATCATTACTCAAAAAATAGCCCATTTCCAATTTTCCTTTCTTCAGGGAGCGGTGATTCTATGATGTCCATGATGTATATGATAATGCGCTAGCCTTTGGGCGGTGTGATTAATCATGTTGTTTGAAGGCTGAACCCACAACTATTTCTTTTTTCAATTCCCATTTTAAACTTTGATCATGTCAAATTGTGTCATACGATTTGGCGGAAACAGTTTATCCAAACTTCCGGTTCTGGAGGCCTTTTCAAGTCTTCTTAACGTATCTGGAAATCGTTTAACTGTGGTTGTTCCCGCCGTCCCAGAAATACAACAAATTATTGAGCAGGGCATTGACCTTCTGATTGGTAAAGCTGCAACTGCTGATTTGATTATTAATCAGGTAAATTCCATCATTGCTCAGAAATTGCAGGTTTTTAAGGTAGAAGAAGCTGACGAAAATATTAAAAATGAAGTGACTAACCTGAAAAATCTACTTCGGGGAATAGAGTTTACCGGTGATTTTTCAATTGCGCTCAAGGATCAGGTTGTCAGTTTTTCGGAGCGGATAACTGCTACCATCCTGCATCTGTTTCTGAAAAACAACCTTGTGGACTCAAACTTAATTTTGCCTGAAGAAATTGGGCTAAAGGTTACTGAGGAATATGGAAATGCGAGTATCCTTTTTGATGAATCATTGAAATTTAATGATTTACTTCCAACGGGAATTAATCTGGTTCCAGGTTCTTACGGAATTACTTTGGGCGGAAAAATTGCCCGGCTTGGAAGAAACTCTGCAGATTATTCGGCGGCAGGACTTGCAAGGCTTTGCGGCGCAGAAGTTCTCCAATTGTGGGAGTTGGATAAAGAATTCTTAACATCTGATGCCATATTCGTTGCCGATTCAAAGCTTATTCCTTTTCTGACTTATGCCGAAGCTTCCGAGTTATCCTATTTCAGCGAACTTTCCATTCATCCGCGAATTGTGGAACCATTGATTGCTACTCATATTCCGATTCATGTTTTCCGGCTTTTGGGTCAGGGAAAAGAATTGACAACAATTATCAATTCCGAATCGGTTATCTCTCCGAATGTGGTCAAGAGCGTGGTCCATACCGAAGAAATTGCTGTTTTGAAACTGAATGGGCCTGGAGTGGGCTTCAAACCGGGAATCCTTGCCAAGGTCACGACCGCATTTCATCATTCAGGAATAAATATTCGCTCAGTAATTACTTCCCAGGTTAGTATCAATATCATTCTGAATAAAAATGATATTGAAAAGGCCCGGACCATTTGTTCAAATTTGCCACTGAGCTCTGTCAGCGAGATCATTATTGAAAATCAGGTTTCGCTGATTGCCGTGGTTGGCCATGGTATGCAACAGCATCACGGAGTATCGGCCAAGCTTTTTACTGCAGTGGCCCAACATAAAATTAATGTATTACTGAGTGGTTCAGGCGCATCTGATTTGGTGAGTTATCTCATTGTTGACCAAAAAGATACCCAAAAAGCCATCACCGAAATTCATAGAATATTTTTTAACCAGATTTTTTAACAATTAAAATAAAGTATCATGACTGAAAGAAAAATTCATTTCGAAACGCTGCAATTACATGCAGGACAACAAGTTGATCCGACGACTCAATCGCGGGCGCTTCCAATTTACCAAACCTCATCGTATGTGTTTAAAAGTGCTGAACATGCTTCAAACCTGTTCGCCCTGAAAGAATTCGGGAATATTTATACACGAATTGGTAATCCTACTACCGATGTTTTTGAGCAGAGAATCGCTGCTTTGGAAGGTGGAGCGGCTGCATTGGGTGTGTCATCTGGCCACGCCGCACAGTTTTTGACATTTACCAATATCATGGGAATTGGTGACAATTTTGTGACTTCACCATTTCTCTATGGCGGTTCATACAACCAGTTTACAGTAACGTTTAAAAAGTTAGGAATTGAAGCGCGTCTGGCTGAAGACCTGAATATCGGATCTTTCGAAAAGCTAATTGATGAGAATACCAAAGCAATTTATCTGGAGACCATTGGAAATCCGGGCTATGTCATTCCTGACTTTGACGCTTTCGGGGCACTGGCCAAAAAATATGATATTCCGTTTATCGTTGACAACACCTTTGGTGCTGCAGGTTACCTGTTCCGCCCTATCGAACATGGAGCCAATATTGTGGTTGAATCTGCCACAAAATGGATTGGTGGACACGGTACAAGTATCGGCGGCGTAATAGTTGATGCCGGCAACTTCAACTGGGGAAATGGGAAATTCCCGGGATTCACAGAACCATCTGAAGGATATCACGGACTGAAATACTGGGATATTTTCCATTTCGGAGGCCCGTTCGGCAACATCGCATTTATCATTAAGGCGCGTGTTGAAGGGTTGCGCGACATCGGACCTTCTCAAAGTCCATTCAATTCCTTCCTGTTGGTTCAAGGACTTGAAACGCTTTCACTGCGTATGGAACGTCACATCCAAAATACGCTGGCTTTGGCTAAATGGCTGGAGAAAAATCCAAAAGTGGCCAGTGTCAATTACCCCGGACTGGAAAACAGCCCATCGTATGCATTGGCTCAGAAATACCTGACAAAAGGTGCAGGCGGAGTCCTTTCGTTCGATTTGAAGGGTGATAAAAATGCAGCCACCAAACTGGTCGACAGCCTGAAACTTGTCAGTCACCTTGCCAATGTTGGCGATGCAAAAACGCTCATTATCCAGCCTTCAGCAACTACGCATTCACAATTATCAGATGAAGCGCAACTGGCAGCCGGGGTCAATCCAAGTTCGCTCCGTGTCTCAGTCGGACTCGAACATATCGACGATATTATCGCCGACTTCGAACAAGCCTTACATCAAATTGTATAATTTTGTGATCCTTTTTCAGGAATTTCAGTGAATCAGCTGAAATTCCTGAATAAACCAAATAATTGAAATCATGCCAATTAACGTTCCTGATCAATTACCTGCAATCGAATTGCTGCAAAAAGAAAATATTTTCATAATGGACGAATCGCGTGCGTCGCACCAGGATATCCGTCCATTGAAGATCATCATTGTGAATCTGATGCCTTTAAAAATCACTACTGAAACCGATTTGATCCGTCTTTTGTCGAATTCACCCCTTCAGGTTGAAATTGATTTTCTAAGAATGAAGGGACATGAATCCAAGAATACTCCTGACGTTCATATGAAGGCTTTCTACAAAACCTTCGATCAGTTGAAATCGAGAAATTATGACGGCATGATTTTTACAGGAGCGCCTGTCGAAATACTTCCTTTCGAGGAGGTTACCTACTGGAAAGAGCTAACACAGATCTTCGACTGGTCGAGGAAACACGTCACCTCATCCTTGTTTATCTGTTGGGCAGCCCAAGCCGGAATGTTCCATTTTTATGGTGTGCCCAAATATTTGCTCCCAAAAAAAATGTTTGGAGTATTCAGACATTACAAATTGAATGACACACTTCCGATTTTCAGAGGATTTGATGATGAGTTTTATGTCCCGCATTCGAGGCACACCGAAGTTTTGGAAGACGATATCAAAAAAGTACCTGAATTGAAAATCATTGCAAAATCAGAGGAATCTGGAGTCAATATGGTAATGACTGAAGATGGAAAGCAAATCTTTATTACCGGACATTCTGAATATTCCAGAAACACACTGGATACCGAGTATAAACGCGACCTGAAGAAAAAATTGCCGATTGAGCTTCCAATCAATTATTATAAGGACGACAACCCGGAGAATGAGCCTGTGATGCGTTGGAGAGGTCATGCCAACCTACTGATATCAAATTGGTTAAATTACTATGTATATCAGCAAACACCCTTTAATCTTGAAAATCTTGATTTTGAGATTTAACTGTTCAAAAAGTAACAAAAAATTACTTTTTGATGATCTTAAATTCGGTTCTCCGATTGAGCGACCGTCCTTCGGGCGTATCGTTTGAACTAACCGGGATTGAAAAGCCATAACCGGCATAAGTCATTCGGATTTCATCGATCCCTTTAAACTTCAGGTAATTATACACTTCTTCAGCCCTTGCCTCCGAGAGTTTCTGATTTAATTCCTGCGTTCCCACATTATCAGTGTGACCACTGATTTCGATGACCAGGGTTGAATTAAGTTTCAGAAATTCAATTAATTTCTCAAGTTCGACCCTTGATTCAGGCAACAGTTCATGCGAACCGGTATTGAAAAATACGTTCCGGAGTATCACCGAGCCTCCAATTTTAATCTTTTTAAGCTTAATTTCGAGAATGTAAGGATCTATGATACCCATCTTTTCTTTCAGTTCAAAGTTCTGGGAATAAAACAAATAGCCTTGTGTTGAAATGTTAAAAGCATACTCTTTACCCAGCGGCAGGCACATCAGGAACTCGCCTTTTTCCCAGCAGGATTCACCTTTTATTGTTGTTGATGAATTGTCCAGATCAATGAGTTCGACCTTGGCACATATCGGAGCACCTGTTTCCTCATCGACGACTTTTCCTTTGATATAAGTGACTGGCGATGGCCGGGCCGATTCGTACAATTCAAACGAATAGATATCCATTCCCTTTGAGCCGGGTCGATCGGAAGAATAATAGGCATTTTTTCCTGCAGCATCAACAACAAGACCTTGTTCGTCTTTGTACGAATTTATCGGATAACCAATATTCTGAGGTCTTGTCCAGGCTGAATCGTTCTTTTGTCTGGAATAGAAAATATCATATCCGCCTAATCCCGGCCAGTAATCAGACGCAAAATAGAGCGTTTTTCCGTCCGAATGAATAAATGGCGACATTTCATTTCCGGGGGTATTGATTGAATCACCTAAATTCACCGGATTGCCCCATATTGGTCTCCCCCATTCTGAAAATCCCTTTAAATTACACTTCCAGATATCCATTCCACCTTTTCCACCTTTCCGGTTACTGACAAAATAGAGCCATTCTCCATTGGCTGAAATCGACGGTTGAGACTCCCACGATGCTGAATTTACGGGTTCCCCGGCATTTTGAGGTACAGACCATTCGCCATTTTTATTGCGCGAATAATAGATGTCGCAACTTCCTCTTCCGTCACTACGGGTACAGGCAGTAAAAAAGAGCAATTTCCCATCTGTAGAGATGGATTGCGCCCCTTCATTATATTTGGTATTGATCGATGATAATGGTTCACAAGGCTGCCAGACACCATCAATCAGATGTGAAGTATAGAAATCTTCCTGTGGCAAAGCCCGATGATCTCCCGTTTTAACCCCTGAGCCAACTAACCTGGTGAAAATGATAGTCTTACCGTCAACCGTGATACTTGGCCAATATTCATCATCTTCTGAATTGATATTTTTGCCCATATTAACCGATTTAAATGGCACCGGATGTTTTAATAACTTCACAGCTCCCTGACATTTTTCAAGGCTCTTCCTGGCACGGTCAGCAAAGGGAGCATTTTCATCTGTACGCTGTAAATAAGCAACATATGAATCATTCGCCTTTTGATAGAAGCCTGAACGATAATAGGCATTTCCCAGAAGAAAATACAATTTGGGTTGATTGTCCGGATTGGTTTTTAAAGCTGCTTCAATGGCTTCAATTTGAGGGGCAACTGAATCCAGTTCCTGATAGATGTCCGACTTCATCAAATATGCATCCTGAAAGCCGTGATCGATTGCCAGCATTTCATCCAGAAGTTTCAAAGATTTGTTGAATTGATTGGCCTGATAGGCCGACTTTGCCTGATCAAAAAGTTTGGTAACCTTTTTATCTTCAGTCACAGAGTTTTGACTAAAACTCAGGCAATACGCAAGCATAAGAATGAGAAGAAATTGGTTTTTCATTTCAACCAGTGCTGAACAGATATAACGCAAAGAAGTATTAAAAATTACATTTCCTGTCAAGATTAACTGTAAAGCATAATAATCAGATTATCAGGAAATCGCGATAAATATTTTTCCGCGGGAACCAATAAATATTTAATTTTTTTTTCATAATTTAACAATCGAAATGAAATATGAGTTATTAACTTTTAAAATTTTAATTATCAATCTTTTAGATTTTTCGAAATGAAAACAAACAAGAATCTGAAAATTACAAAAAAAGGTATCGATCCTTTAAAAGCAGATGGTGATGCAATAAAAAACATCAAATTGCTTAAGGATAAGAACTCTAAAAGAAGATTATCGATTTACGATGATTTTGCAGATGAAAATCTTGATGAACTAAATTTTAAATACAGGGACGATCAATTTGATGAAGAGTAACCAATAATCCATAAGCAATGCTTCCCAAGGGGTTTGCATTTGTATAATATCAATAAAAAAGGATCAGATAAGCTGATCCTTTTTTATTGATATTATCTGGACTTTGATAGTTTTTCAATTATACCGTAATATGTGATCAACTCCTCATTACTAAAGCTAATCTTGAGCGTGGCAAATCCATCTAAATCCGCTGTCAGGTTGATGGTATATGATTCGAGATCATTTTTCAGATTAACATTTACTGTGTATTTTTTCTTTTTCTCGCTCCACGACATTTTAATATGCTGGGAATTTGTATCAATTCTGATTCCATTGGTTAACCGGTAATACGATTCGTACGATCTGCCGTAATAGGGCAAATTGGTTCGAATGTTCAGAGAGTCAAGAATCATGTAATAACCGATCACAATTTGATCGATATTTCCGATGCTTGAACTTGCTGAACTTGGAGTAAATTTAAACCTTCCACTTTGAATGAGCTGAGCCATTTCTAACTGCTGTTTGGCTTTTTTTTCTTTTTTGTCTGAGTACTGAAATCCGGTTAGAAACAGAGACAATACAACTAAAGTCAGTAAACTGTTCATTTTCATTTTTGCAGCTGTTTAGTTAGCAATTAAAGAAAGAGAAATCTAATATACTACAAAAATTCAATCTGCTTACCAAAACCACCGGCAATTTATGTATTTACAGTATTTTGAGAAGAACCGAGCTGAAAACACTTCAGATTTTCAACGGTGACGCTCATCAAACGCTGGCGGGCTTCGTAGGTAGCCCAAGCAATATGCGGAGTTATAAAACAATTTCTAGCGGAAATAAGCGGGTTCTCTGGTCTGGGAGGTTCCGTAGAAAGCACATCCAGGCATGCAGCTGCAATACGACCCTGACTTAATGAATTGGCCAAATCACATTCATTAACTAATCCTCCCCTTCCTGTATTGATCAGAACTGCGGTAGGTTTCATAGTCTGAAGTAGTTCCTGGTTTACAAACCCACTGTTATCAATGGTAAGAGGGCAATGCAGGCTCACAAAATCACTTTCCGCAAAAACTTCGCCCAATTCTTTCTGAATAGTTCCATCAGGAATATCAGTTTTTACTGAGCGGTTTTGAAAGATCACTTTCATTCCAAACGCGAGAGCAATCTCAGATACTTTTCTGCCAATGCGACCAAAACCAACGATCCCGAGAGTTTTACCGGCCAGTTCGGTTTGCGGACTTTTCCAATAGGCAAAATCAGGATTCTTTGTCCAGTCACCATCTTTAACAGAATTCACGTGCAATTCAACACGATTGACCACATTCAGAATATGCGAAAAAACAAGTTGTGCTACCGAATCAGTGCTATAGGCGGGAATATTGGTCACCACTATATTTTTTTTACTCGCTGCCTGAACATCCACCACATTGTATCCGGTTGCTGTGACTCCGATGTACTTTAACGCTGGCAGACGATCGATCATCAATTTGTCTATCACCACTTTGTTGGTGATAATTACATCTGAATCGTTAATCCGGTCGAGAACCTCCGCTGGTTGGGTCCGATCGTAAATTTTGCATTCTCCCAAATTTCTTAATCCATCCCATGACAAATCGCCTGGATTCATGGCAAAACCATCTAATACAACTATCTTCATGAATAAGCTATCCTTTCTGTTTTTTGAGTTGGTAGTTTCGGTGGAAACAATCGGTCTGACTGCATAAATCACAGGTGTATTCCCTGAATTTCACATCTTTGCCAATGCCAATAATACCACTTACCGATTTAATCGGGTACATTAATGCCGAGTCGGTCAGTCGAACTCCACAGCAGTTTTCCGGAAAAAAGGAAAACAGCTTGTGTTGGTCGGCCACGCTCCAATTGCAATATCCCGGACTGTAACGGTTTGTACATACCTGGCCACTCGAATTTACCATTCGCTTGATTTCATTTTGCATCCGATCGGTAGCTGCTTCAACGATCATGGAGCCTAAAACATCGAAAACATAACCTAAAGCCGGGTTTTCGCCGGTCAACATCTCCTGCGAGCGTTTACTGATTCCAGGTCCGGCCGTGCAAATAAACAAGGCAAAATTTTCTGAATTCCGCAATTCTTTGGCTACCGTTTTGCCAATTTTTAATTCGATTCCTTCAATAATGATCAGGCTGTTGTCGGGTGCAAATCCACTCTTTTCAGAAAAAAAAAATGCTCCCCGAATTTCGCAGATTTTTTCAGCTTCCCGAAGCGCCTCAGCAACATATTCATCAAAGGGTTCCGGAAGTACACCATCCGGAAAACCAAGTATCGCCGAAAGATAATCCAAATCTAATGTTAGTTCATCGAGTGAATATGCGATTTCGTATATCATATTGTACAAAATTTATCAAATAGTTTTTGAAATGAAGTCTGTGCAGCGAAATTACCAATGATAACAAACTCAGTTGGCGCAACAAATTTTTCTACTTCCTGAGAGGTAAATTGACCGAAACATCCCTGCAAAAATAGCTTGGCTCCGGAAGTCAGGTTGATATATCCTTTGCAACGGATACATTCCTCCTGAAGAGATTTAAGGAATTCCTCCAGATTCTCAGCCGTAATCAGCCGGTTACTTTTTATAACCTGCGATTGCAAATCAGGCCTGGCATTTTCCGTCTTCTCGGTGGAAGGCCAGAATTTCATTACCTGCTTTCTTGACTCGAAAGATATCCGCGCAAAAGAACTCTTCTGAACATCGGCAAATGGGTTCATCTTCCGGATGAGATGATCCATTGAATCATTCTTAATTTCAGCAATATCTGTTTTGTTGATGATGATCGTATCAGCAATTCGGATTTGATGATAGGCCCGTGTCTGAAATCCTATAATTTTGTGAAAATTAGCTGAATCTATCAGGCACCACACATGGTCCAGGTAAACTTTTTGTTTCAATTTGGGTGATTGTATAATCTGTCCGATGCTCAGTGGATCGGACATTCCTGAAGCTTCCATGATCACTTCGTCAGGTTGAACCTGATCGATAAATGCTGCAAGCGATTCGACAAAGCTACCAAGAAGGCAGACACAAAAAACCGAGCCGTTGTTTACTTCCAGAATCTCAAAATCCGGGTTTTTCTTTTGAATTTCAAAACTATCCACATTAACCTCCGAGAACTCATTCTGAATTATTCCAATCTTTCGCGTACCGGAAAATTCGTCGAGATAGTTTTTCAGAAAAGTGGTCTTGCCACTTCCCAGGAATCCGGTGATCATTTGCAATGGAATTGTGGACATGAAATTATTATCGGATAAATAATTGGTATTTGAAGCTTCTGGCGAAATGGAATTACATGCTTTTCACAATGTGATGGACTTCAGCAATATGTGCTGGTGTGGTTCCGCAGCAGCCGCCAATGATGTTCGCGCCAGCCTCAATAATATCCCTGACCCTGCCGGCCATGTCTTCCGGAGTTTCCGGGAAAGTGGTTTCTCCATCGCAATACTGCGGCATTCCGGCGTTGGCATGGATCAGAATTGGAATCTCCCGATTGACTTGCCTGATTTCCTTGACAATGCCTATCATATCAACAATTCCATTCCCACAGTTGGCACCAATCACTGAAGCTCCTGTGTGAACGAGCGTTTGGGTCATTTCGGTTGGCGAAATCCCCATCATGGTTCGGTATTCTCCGGTAAGGATTTTATCAAAAGTCATGGTACAAATCACATCACAAGT
Organism: Prolixibacteraceae bacterium; assembly: GCA_025355875.1. Lineage (GTDB taxonomy): Bacteria > Bacteroidota > Bacteroidia > Bacteroidales > Prolixibacteraceae > Aquipluma. Next base: position 40,103 of record JANXYV010000018.1, read on the forward strand.
TGTATTTTCTTTGGCAGCCTTCACAGCGATGCGTGCTTCTTCCAAATCAGTCATGGTTTCAATCACAATAGCATCTGCCCCACCCGTTTCCAAAGCGATGGACTGCTTTTTAAAAGCATCGTAAAGTTCGTCTTCCGTAACTTCATCCATCATGAGCAATTTGCCGGTCGGGCCTACTGAACCTAAAACAATTCCGGCAGTTCCGGCAGCTTTTCGGCTGATTTCTGCGGCAGCTTTATTCAATTCGAAGACCTGGTTTTCAAGTCCATAGCCCATCAATTTAAACCAATTGCCGCCAAAGCTGTTGGTTTCAATCATGTCGGCTCCTGCTTCGACATAACTCCTTGCAATATCGAAAACATCGTCGGGTCGGCTCACATTCCATTGTTCAGGACATTCACCGGGTTGCAGTCCTTTTTTCTGGAGAAATGTTCCCCAAGCTCCATCCGAAACCAATACCCTGCCCTTTTTTAATTCCTGAACTATTTTGCTCATGATTCCTGTTTTTATAATGTTTGCCTAAAGTTAACTGATTGTCTTTAATCAACTTTATGTACTCCCAACTTTTGTAAACTCTGAACTTTTAAATTTCTTTAATCCATTCCTTGATGACCTCGAGCGAAGGAATGGCAACTTCCGATTTAAGTTTATAATTGACCATGACCACTGCCGGACCTTTCTTGATTCCAAAGGTAGCTATTTGTGCTTTATCATGACTGACCGAGATGGAGGTTGATTTTCCCAATTCAGCTACGGCACGCTTCACACGCCGGGTAATTTCCCTGCACTCCGGCTCATTTTCACCAAAAATCAGGATTTCACTGTGTTTCGATTTGATTTTCAGCTTCAGTTTCTCGTTGATCCGTTTTTGAATTGCCTCAATTAAAAGGTTTTGCGGCGGAATCTGCGAAACGAATACAATTTTCCCGTCGATACAAATGGTTGGTATATTTTTCACCATCAGCGACGACATGAACGATACGCCTTCCAACTTTTTGATGGGATGTTCGCGCCATTCCACCACTCCTTCAAAATGAGGCGCGATTCTTTTTACGGCCTCCACCATATATTGACAAGGTGCGCAGGATTCAGAATCAAGGGTAACAATATCCACAATCACTTTGTCCGACTGCCCGTAATCCTTCATATTCAGGACATCCAGTTTGCTCTCTTTTTTCTCCAGATTCCTTGCTACTTCCTGAAGGTATTGACTGAAAACCAATTCAGAAACTGCCCGGATATTTTCGACCGGTGTTTGCATCGGCAAATCGCATCCAGGTGCAAGAATGAAACCCTGATTGCCTCCCAAATCCAGACAAGCCAGCGCATCCTGTTTACAATCATCGGCATCTCCCATGAGCAAAACCACTGTTAATTTAAGGTTTCCGCCAAAACTGATTTTTTTTGAAAGTGCAATTTCTTTTACAAAATCGAGCGGAATATTTTCGTCGATGGAAATATTATCAGGCCGGCATTCGCACATGGCTTCGATATTTTGCTGGGCATGGCCGCAAACGAAGAACGAACTCAGTTTTTCCTTCTTTCTTACAAAATCAAAAATCTGTGAAACGTAAGGTGTCACATAGGTTTCAAACGAAAGAGGATCGATCTGGCTGGTCATCGGGTCTACCACGGCAATCACATCACAGCCTGCATCCAGAAGCATTTCGGAGTAGCTGATGGCAACCTTGGTACAGAAATCCATTACTTCCATCACATATTCCGGATCTTCAAACAGTTTCATGAAGATTTCGGTTCCCAACAGGTGCAATGCCAGTGTGAAAGGTCCGGTGATCAGGCCATATAGGGCGATTTCAGGATTTTTGATCCGAAGCTCGCGGGTGGTTTCCAGAACAATCGGAATCCGGCCATCTTTTGCTGTAAGCACTTTCAGTGAACTGAGCAGAACGCCTTCCGACAAAGGATGTGTAACCACGGCCGGTGGATTTTCTTTGGCCCAGTTGAGTTTACATCCCAAAATTTCGGCTTCCAACTGCAAATCGAAACTCACCGGAATTCCATCTGGCTTATAAAGTTCAATGGCTTTTGAAAGCCCGGCAATCATGTTCGGGGCCGACTTAAGTCCCTATGTTTGTAATGTGCACTTTTGCTAGAGTAGCATAAGTCTAAAGAGTATTATTTTTGATTAGGCAATTAACCAATAAAACTCAAAGACTTATGCTTACACAAAACTCGGTATTAGATTTTAAAGGACAA
>JANXYV010000029.1 GCA_025355875.1 Prolixibacteraceae bacterium
TGCCTTTGTACTTCTCAACTATGCCGTCAAAAAACCTACTTGGCAGAAATTCTATCAATTGTGCGAAAACATATTTGCCTTGGATCATCATTTTATTCTTGATTAGAGTAAAACTACCAATTCAAATCGTCACGCACGAAAAGCTCGCAACTAATAGATATACAATGTTTTCAAAGAACGTGTTTTAATTTTTAATAAACATTAATGATCTTCTAACTATATTTCATATATTTATTGAAACATTTTTTAAATCACTAATCGCTAATTAACCCAATATGAAAAGCTCCAACCTTACCCAAAATCTGTTTCTGGCAATCGTTTTTTTTGTTTTATTTGGCTGTACAAAGAAAGAAGCCGACAACCCATTCGATGCAGGTTGTCCCAAAGAAATCTTTACCCCGGCCAATATTAAGTCGGAAATGTCTGGCACCTCAATAAAACTTAGCTGGACCCAGGAGAATCAAACCATCAGTGGTTTTGTAATTAATAGAAGTGAAGGTGGAGGAACTACAGCCGAAGTGGCCAGGGTTGATAAGGCTTTGACCTCCTGGACGGATAGCAAAGTGGCTGGGGGTATTAAATACGAATACACCTTGTATGCCTATGCCGGGGCAAACCTTAGCAATCCACTTACATCATCAGTTACAACTCCGGCTTTGGGAGCTACAGTTACAACAGTTTCAGCAGCATCAAACATAACCCCGAATTCGGTGGTTTTGGGCGGAAATGTGACTGACGATGGAGGTTCTGCAGTTACCGAACGAGGAATTTGCTACAGCACTTCGCAAACCCCCACCGTTACTGGCAACAAAATAGTAATTGGCAATGGAAAAGGAATATTCAGTAACACTGTAACAGGACTAGCTGCAAATACTACCTATTATGTAAGGGCTTATGCTACCAACAGTTATGGTACAACCTATGGCTCTGAAATTTCGTTTACAACCACACAATTGGTTGTGCCAACATTAATAACCACAGTGGCAGTCAGCATTAGCGCCAGCGGCGCTGTTTTAGGTGGCAATGTAACCAGCGACGGAAACAGTCCGGTTATCGAGACCGGAGTTTGCTACGGTATAACTGAGAATCCGACCACTGCCAACTCTAAAGTTACGATTGGTACAGGTACTGGCGTCTTTAGCAAAGCCGTTACAGGTCTAACCGAAGGAACCCAGTACTATGCGCGGGCTTTTGCCACAAACAGCATTGGTACATCCTACGGAACACAAATCAGCTTTACAACCACTCCGCTTTTGATAGCTACTGTAACAACTTCTGTTGCCTCAACAGTGACAGGAACCTCTGCAATGCTTGGCGGTAATGTAACCAATGACGGCAATGCAACAGTTACCGAACGGGGAGTTTGCTATGCAACAACACCGGCCCCGACCACTTCAGGAACAAAATTAGCGATTGGAACCGGTACCGGAGCATTCACTAACACGGTTACCGGTCTGACTGACGGAACGAAGTATTATGTCCGGGCTTATGCAATTAACAGCAAAGGCACTGCCTATGGCGACGAAATAAGCTTTACAACCACTCAGTCTTTGCCGGCAACGGTAACAACTTCTGCTGCTGCAACAGTAACCGGAACCTCTGCTGTACTTGGCGGTAATGTAACCAACGATGGAAATGCAACAGTTACCGAACGTGGAGTTTGTTATGCCACGACGCAAGCCCCGACCACTTCAGGAACAAAACTTGTGATTGGAACCGGTACAGGAACATTCAGTAACACCGTAACCGGCCTGACCGACGGAACGAAGTATTATGCACGGGCTTATGCCATCAATAGTAAAGGAACAGCTTATGGCGACGAAATAAACTTTACAACTACACAAATTTCATTACCAACGATTACTACGGCTGTTGCCGGTAATATTGGCTCAACTACTGCCGCACTTGGTGGAAGCGTAACCAGCGATGGGAATTCAGCCGTTACCGAACGTGGAGTTTGCTTTAGTGTCAGCCAGAATCCAACAACAGCCAATTCGAAACTTGCTATTGGAACCGGAACAGGCGCTTTTAGTAATACGGTTAGCGGATTAACTGGAAGTACCACCTATTATGCAAGAGCTTATGCCATCAATGGGAAAGGTACGGCTTATGGCAGCCAAATTAGCTTTACTACGAACAAGTTAATTACCATTGCATCTCTTTCAACTACTGCGGCAACCAGTTTGACCACCAATAGTGCAGTTGTTGGTGGAAACATTACCGACGACGGAGGAGATGCAATTACCGAAAGGGGAGTCTGTTATAAAATTTCGGATTCAAATGGAGCTGCAGTTATTACAAACACTAAAGTAACGATTGGAACCGGAACAGGACTTTTTAGTACTACATTAACCGGCTTAGCCGCAAATACAATATATAGTCTTCGAGCTTATGCATATAACAGTGCAGGCCTGGCTTATGGACCTGAAATTAAATTGACTACTTTAGGTAGTCTGGCAACGGTAACGACCAAAGATGTTACCAATATATTGGAAACGTCTGCGATTGCCGGGGGTATTGTACTTACCGATGAAGGCTCAGCAGTAACCGAGCGGGGCATTTGCTATGGAACTTCTACAAACCCAACCATTTATGATACCAAAATTGCCAGTGGCAGCGGACTTGGAGGCTTTAACATTCCATTGAACTCTTTAATACCGAATACTACCTATTATGTACGGGCGTATGCCACCAACAAAAATGGTACAGCTTACGGCGAAAACAAAACATTTAAAACGGCCGATGCCTATTATGCAGGGTTTGAAAATGGATTGCCTGCCGGTTGGAGCGGAATGTGGACAGTTTCTTCTAACTCTCCGTATGAAGGATTTTCTTGCCTTAGATCATTTGTTGTTGGTGATTCCATTAAAGTTACACTGAATATTACTAATCCCTCAGGAGGACAGATTTCTTTTTTCCATAGATATGATGTCTGGGGTGGAAGGACTGAATTTTATATTGATAATGTACTGCAAACAACGATGGCTGATGGCGCATGGACCTTGCATTCGTTCCCAGTTACAACTGGCACACATAAATTCAAATGGTTAAACGAAGCAGGAGGAGGAGGTGTAGGTAATGCCATTGATTATATAATTGCACCTAAATAATAACCTTTCTGTCTATTTACCAATTAGAAGCAGAAGGATTTACCATGCTGAAACCTAGTTGAAGATATGAATGAAATGACCAAAGAGCACATCTTAATTTCGTTGCCAGACGAACAAATTGCGAATAAAATCTATATGATCAGGGGACAAAAGGTAATGATTGACCGCGATTTGGCTGAACTGTACGGCATTGAAACGAAGAGGCTGAAAGAAGCGGTAAAACGCAATTTGTATCGTTTCCCTGATGATTTTATGTTTGAATTGACCAGGGACGAGTTTGCAAATTGGAGGACGCAAATTGCGACCTCCAATTCCGACCGGATGGGCTTAAGGTATGCACCTATGGCTTTCACCGAACATGGCGTTTTGATGCTTTCGAGTGTTTTGAACAGCAAGAAAGCGATAAATGTTAATATTCAGATTATGAGGATTTTCACAAGGGTAAAACAAATGCTTACTGAAACGATGAGCCTAAAAATCGAAATCGAAGAAATCAGGCAAAAACTTCAGAACCAGGACAAAAATATTGAACTTGTATTTAGCTATCTCGACGAACTGATTACCAAACAAGAAAATCCGGTTCCCCGCAAACGAATTGGGTTCAAAACAAATGACTAAAATGAAACCATTGCAAATACTGTTATTGAGCGCGTTCCTGTTTACTCTCTCCGACTGCAAGGACCGTGAAATCACCAACCCGTTTGATTCGGCCTGCCCGAAGGAGATTTTTACCCCTTCTGATTTTAAGGCAGAGCAGAAAGGAGCGGCCATTCAGCTTAGTTGGAAACAGGAGAATACCAACATCAGCGGTTTTGTAATCAACCGCAATGAGAACGATGGTGCCATGACCGAAGTGGCCAAAATTGACAAGTCATTTACTCAATGGAGTGATGAGAATACCACTGCGGATAAAAAGTATGGTTACCAGTTGTTTGCCTATGCTGGTGAGAACCTTAGCAACATGCTGGCCGCCTATTGCACCCCTGTCAACAAAACGGTGGTAGTAACCGATGCTGTTTCTGCAATCACATCAACCTCTGCCGTTTTTGGCGGAAGCGCGACCAACGACAGCGGATTATCCATAAGCGGGCGTGGAGTTTGTTACAGCGCCAATGTAAATCCAACAACAGCCGACAACAAGGTAGAAATGGGCACCGGAAGCGGTACATTTAGCCTAAGCATAACCGGTTTAAAAGCCGGAATTACCTATTATGCCAGGGCTTATGCTATCACCAAACAGGGCACGACTTATGGATCGCAGGTTACTTTCACCACCAGCTTCCTGACCGTATCGCCAGGCAGCTATACCGTGCCAAAAGAAAGCGGAAGCAGAGTAATTACAGTAGATTCCAACATCGATTGGCAAGTGGTGAGCAACCAAAGCTGGTGTAGCTTGAGTGCAAGCAGTGGAAAAGCAAATGCTTCAGTAACCATCACAATTACCGAAAACAAAGAAGTTCCCCAGCGCACGGCTACACTAACATTTACAGGAACAGGAGTTGCCAGCCAATCGGTAACCATCACCCAGGCCGGTACCGAACCACCAATATTAACGATTACTCCCGCAAACCAAAATGTAACCAACACGGCAGGCAGCACCACCTTTACCATAACCAGCAATGTAAGCTGGATTGCAACCAGCGACCAAAGCTGGTGCACGATTACTAACACAAGCGGCACTGGAAACGCAACGCTGACGGTTAATTATGAAGCCAACACAACCAATGCCCAGCGGGTAGCAACGCTGAGCATAACAGGATTGGGATTATCTGCGAAAACGGTGACAATTACCCAGCTACCGCCAATCCCAACCGACGGATTGGTTGCTTATTATCCATTTAACGGCAATGCAAACGACGAAAGTGGCAATGGAAATAATGGGATAGTTAATGGGGCAACTTTGACAACAGATAGAAAAGGTATAGGAGATAGAGCTTATTATTTTGATGGGACTGGCAAATATATTCGGATACCTCAGATTAATTGGCCTGCTTTTGGAACAGGAGATTTTACAGCATGTGCTTGGGTTAATATATCGTCATTTGATGATTTTAGGATGATATTTGCCGATAATACTTTAAATAACTTTCAATTTAACATTAGTAGTGGAGGAGGATCATTTGAATTTTATCTTCCCGGAGCAGGTTACTCATCGGTCGCTTATAAATTTATTAAGTCAAACTGGTATTGTTTAATAGCCATGAAACAAGCTGGGGTACTTAAATTTTACATTAATGGGCAACAATTTGGTTCATATAACAACTCCAGTGCTATTTTAAAATCTTCATTTTTAGATATAGGTTATAGAACATCTAATAATAAGCACCCATTTTATGGTACTATTGACCAAGTTCGCATCTACAACCGTGCCTTAACCGAAGCAGAAATTCAACAGCTTTATAATGAATAATTCCATCCAATGAAAACACCGAAACCATCAAATATTCTCATGGTAATCATACTGCCACTTCTTTTCACAACTTGCAAAGACCGTGAAATCACCAACCCGTTTGATGCGGATTGCCCGAAGGAGATTTTTACCCCTTCTGATTTTAAGGCAGAACAGCAGGGAGCGGCCGTGCAGCTTAGCTGGAAGCAGGCGAATACCAACATCAGCGGGTTTGTAATCAACCGGAATGAGAACGATGGCGCTATGACCGAAGTGGCCAAAATTGACAAATCGTTTACACAATGGAATGATGAGAATACCGCTGCGGATAAAAAATATGGTTACCAGTTGTTTGCCTATGCTGGTGAGAACCTGAGCAATAAGCTTACAGCGTATTGTACGCCGCTCAATAAAACAGTTGTGGTCACCGATGCGGTTTCTGCAATCACATCAAGCTCGGCGGTTTTTGGTGGAAGCGCTACCAACGAAAGCGGATTAGCCATTTCCGTGCGTGGCGTTTGTTATGGAACTAGCTTGAATCCAACAACAGCCGACTCCAAAGCAGAAATGGGTAGCGGAACCGGCGCTTTTAACCTAAGCATAACCGGTTTAAAAGCAGGAATTACCTATTACGCGAGGGCTTATGCCATCACCAAACAAGGCACATCGTATGGGTCGCAGGTTACTTTCACCACCAGCTTCCTGACCGTATCGCCAGGCAGCTATACCGTGCCAAAAGAAAGCGGAAGCAGGATAATTACAGTAGATTCCAACACCGACTGGCAAGTGGCCAGTAACCAAAGCTGGTGTACCTTGAGTGCAAGCGGCGGAAAGGCAAACGCTTCGGTTACCATCACACTTACCGAAAACAAGGAAGTTCCCCAGCGTGCGGCAACACTGACATTTACAGGCATGGGCGTTGCCAGTCAATCAGTAACCATTACCCAGGCCGGGACAGAACCACCAGTTTTGACGATTTCCCCTGAAAACCAAAACGTAAACAACACTACCGGAACCACCACTTTTGCCATTACCAGCAATGTAAGCTGGACTGCCACAAGCGACCAAACATGGTGTACAATTACAAACTCCAACGGCACCGGAAACACCACATTAACCGTTAATTACGAAGCCAACGCAACCAATGCGCAAAGGATTGCGAATCTGGCAATAACAGGATTAGGTTTAGCGGCCAAAACATCAACAATTACCCAGCAACCGCCAATTTCAACAAAAATTAAAGCAATATATAACTCGATGACAGTTTCTAATCCATCTGGTGGTAAGTGGATTTGGGGGAAAAACATATCAATTGGTGATACAATTACTACAAACATTGAAGGAAATATTGATCAATATTCTATTCCGTCATGCTCTGGTTACGATTGTTGTAATAGCAATAGCTATAATGGTATGTCAATCTCACTACATACAATTACAACAGATGTTAGCTATAGATTAAATATTGCCGGGGCTCTTAATAGTGGACCATACTTTACCGATGGATTAATTGTTATTCCTATGGGATGGGTTATAGACAAAATTGAAATATTAGGATTAGACACAGCTTATGGAGCCTATTATACTGTAACAAATAATAAGATTCATTTTAAAACTGGTACTAGTTACGGAGGATGTGTCTGTTCTGATTGTGGCAGAGCAAATTTGAATTTTTACATCAGTAATCCAAGTAAAAAGTAGATATCGTTTATAACAAACCCAAAAAGCAAAATGAAACCTCCAAAATCAACCAACATTCTCTTTGCATCCCTCTTTCTGCTTCTTTTCACAACTTGCAAAGACCGTGAAGTCACCAACCCGTTTGATGCAGCCTGTCCGAAAGAGATTTTTACCCCTTCTGATTTTAAGGCAGAGCAAAAAGGGGCGGCCATTCAGCTTAGCTGGAAACAGGCGAATACCAACATCAGCGGGTTTGTGATTAACCGGAATGAG
>JANXYV010000055.1 GCA_025355875.1 Prolixibacteraceae bacterium
GCGTACCAAATTTAAGTTTGGTCATATCGGGAGCCGCAGGAGGCGGAGCTAATTTTGTTCCTGTAAATGATGTTGAATCGACGCCATTACCATCGCGTTTAGGCCTGTAAAGAAAACCAACTATTTTATCACCCTGTTTGGATGTCTTCAACCAGTTGGTTACCTGGTGTGAACGGATCGGGGTCTCTTTTTCATCTTTCGTGCGCACAACATTATCAACGCGTGTAACAATCAGGTTGTGATCATTATCCAGGTAAACATTGGCTACGGGTGATACACTTCCGCCAATCCATAAAAGTTCAGCGTCGAGGTAATCTTTTTCCTGGCGTACTTCCAGCCAGCTGACACCACCACCCTGAACATCAATGGTCCATTGACCCAGATATTCAGCCAGTTCAGTTTTTTGGACAGGTGCTACCGGTACTGTTTTTGGTTTTTCTTTACACGATGTGACCGACATGGAAATCAAAGCGACTGCAAAAAGAAATTGAATAGCTCTCATTTGTTTGATTATTTATTAGTTAAAAATGATTTGTGCCTAAAATTATGCATTCTTAAAAAAATAAAACCATGTTTTGCGAAAAAATTTTCAGTTTCATTTTTCAATTAAAAAACCGTGATACCTTCCCATCCAGTAGGGAAGTAAAAAGAACGCGCCGTCGTCTTCACCATAGCCGTTTGAACCGGTATCGTAAATAAAGGTATTGCTGTTCCATTTTGAAATTCCACGTTCGGGTGTAGGAATTGGTCTCACTGCCTGTGCTTTACCAAAACGGTCGTTCAACTGGTCCCTGGGCAGATCCCACCGGTGGCTGTTTTCCATCGTCCACGTAATTAAATCCATGGGAATTTGCTGAAGTTCTTCAAGTGCAACCTTCAGGTCACAATCTTTTTTCAAAGCTGCACTGCAAATGATGTTCCAGATCGGAATCCGTTCAGGTTGTTCTACTTTCCAGCTTCGTTGGGTGCTTTTGGTATAAACCGGAAGCAATTTTGGGTCGTTGGCGTATCGCATCAGGATGTAATTTGGCAAAAAAGCAAGTTCGTCATCGGAGTGGTTCATGTCAAACGGGCCGTACATTTTCTGCTGAACCATGTTCTCCGCATAGTGATGTTTTTGAGTCAGGGTCTGGTATGCTTTTTCAAATTTCTGATCTTTGGTTACATGATAAGCCGCCTTCAAAAAGGAGAGAATCTGCATCGAATTGATGCCACGCTCGTACCACCAGTTGGGTGAAACATTGATTGAATCGGGTGTCTAGACAGCCCACCGTGTGGGTTTGCCATCAAGATCAATTAACTGGAAGTTATTATCGACGATGTGGTTCATGATCCGGTGTACGAGGTTTTTCACACGTTCCTTCATGGCACCTTCCGCAACCAGGTCATAAAAGAGCGGATAAGCAAACATATGACCTACAATTTCATCCGAACTTGTATCGCCTTTCCATTTCCATTTCTTATCAGCGGACAGATGCCATTCGCCACCTTCACCTGTACTTTCATTGGCAGCTACAAGTGAACGGGCCGGAAAACCAGGAATACCTGTGACTGTCTCCAGTCTTTCCATTGCTTCAAAGGCTTTTACCGCATTTTTCTTAGCTTCCGGATCTTTGGTCACTGCATACCGGTAACATTCAGCCGCCAGGTAGATAGAAGTCCAAAGCCCGTCGTTGTCATCTGTTCCGGTTTGGCTCGTCGATAAATCGCCCGGCGTAAGTAACCTGGAACCACTCACAAATCCGTATCGGTCGTGGCGCAACCTGATTCGTTCTTCAAAGGCTGCAGCTTTTTGCGTCAGTTTCATTTCAACCTGCTGAATCTGACTGATTCCCTTAGGGGTCGCAATCCAAACGGTACGTTCATCAATGGGTAGAATATCGTTCACTTTATTGTCAGACAACCACCGTTTCCCGTTGTAATAGTGCCAGGTCTTGTCTTTTTTGATGGCGCCTTTGTCGGTTCCAAACCACATTGATTCTTTCGTATTTCGGATGGTTTTTATTGGACCATAAGGTAATCCGTCGGCACCTCTTAATAACCAGTGATTTCCATCCTCTGCAATGCATCCCACAGCGAAAAGTCCGCCAAACAATACGTCTGCTTTGGTATTCCCGCTCTCAAGTGTAAAGTAGTTTCGCTTCAGGCCATACGCCATCATATCATCATCCAGGTTCACCCACTTATCGTTCATTCTCCGTAACAAACCGTCAGTTGTTGCCAGCCAAAGATCGCCTTTTGCATCTTTCAGAATTGAATTAATCCGCTTCCCGTTGGTGAATTGAACACTTGTCCATGAACCATTGTAAGTCAAAAGCCCTTTGGTTGTTCCTACCTTTAAAGTTTTTTCATCTTCCCACAATAAGCTCAAAATAGTATCATTCTGAGCTACATCAGGCAATTCAATTTTCTTTGTATCGCCTTCTTTTTGAATTGATTGAACAGAAGCAAGCCAGATTTCGCCTTTTGCATCCAGTATTGCACTTCTCCAATTGCTTCCAAAAGGTATTCCAGTCCATTTCCCGTTGCGGTTCCGGAAAACACCATTTGAAGTTACGGCAATAACATTTCCCTGGTTGAGGAACAGGCTGACAACATTGGGATCAGCCTGTTTCGGAAGTTGGATTTCCGTTTTTACCTCCTGAAGATAACTTCCGGCATTTATTCCGGGGATGATCTGACCGACCGAAATTATTCCGCTTGCTAATAATATAATAAACAGTAATATAAGTCCTGATTTCATTCTGAATTCTCCTTTTAAATATTGTTTTTCAATTAGCTTTGTTAAAACTTTTCTGAACAGTAAATGTCCTTGTTATGGCTATAGTGCAGTGCGTCTTATCAGATTCATAATCCTTTTTATTCGTTTCCGGAAATGAAAGTCAGTTTACTCTTGCCTAAATCTTTAGAGGTTGCCACTGCAATTCCCCGCTGGTCTTTGTCGTTTACAGCGCAATAAAAGTGATAGACAACGCTCTTCCATTTTACAACGAATGATTTATGAGCATAAAGACTATCATAGGTTTCGGATGGCTGGATGAGGTTCTCTCCTGTCCAGTCTGTCCAGTTTACCAGATCGTACGAACAGGCGAACCTGTTGAAAGCTGCATCATTACCACCATCTTTCCAAAATGCTCCGAAATAAAACATGACCCATGTATCATTGATTTTTTGGATATATGCATCACCGGTAATTCCTTTATGGTGATTCAAAACCGGATCTTTCAAAAACCGCTTCCAGTGAACCATATCTTCGGAGACAGCCATCCCGATGCGTTCGACACCTGGACGCGGACTGATACTGTCACCCTTTGCATTGTAATACATTACGAATGGATAACCAGTTGTTTTTGAGCGATCCCGGATGATCGTGCTTTTGTAAATGGTTTTGTTTTCCCACCACCGGACATCCTGATCGGTTGACATGAG
>JANXYV010000110.1 GCA_025355875.1 Prolixibacteraceae bacterium
AGGCATTCAGAAAGTCAATTTGCGCCGAACAAGACATGATCGACTGTTCAACTGAGGATATGTTGACCTTATCGAGGTATCGCCAAATTAATACCAGGTATCAAATGTTAATTGCAACGCAAAATTAAACTAAAGCCAATAAAATGAATATCCGATTGTGTACCAAAGATATGCTTTGCCGTCAGCTTTAGCTGACGGATAGAATATGGGGCGAAGCTAACGGCTTTAGCCACAGCCTTTAGGGCTAAAGCCCAGATCGCTCATTTTCATTTTACCCGTTGACTGAAGTCAACGGCAAAGGATATCGCCCATAAATTTATCCGTTTAGGTAAAAAAACGGATATTCATTAAAAATAAAAATGCCCGGAATACAATCTATTTTCGGGCATTTTCCCATTTTTAAGGTGTAGGCATTGTCTTAAGGGGCATAAAGAGTCATTGTATAGTGAGGTACGCGAAACTGCACGACATGATTTTGGTGTATTTATAACCGAAAAGTTTATTATTTTTATGCACTACCAAATCGTGAACGCCCTAATCCAATCTTATGAAATCTTTTAAAAACATTGCATATTTTTTCTTTGCCATCGCTTCATTTTCGTTCGCAAAGGATAAAATTAAATCTCCGGAAATTACTGTTGATGAGTTGAAAAAGCATATCAGCTACTTGGCATCCGATGCCTTGAAAGGTCGTCGGACAGGAACTGATGGAGACAGCCTGGCTGCATTATACATCCGGGATGATTTGAAAGGAAATGGTTTAGTTCCACTTTCCGGCGACGGATTCCAAAGGTATCGGGTGACCGACAAGATTATTCTGGGGCCTGCCAATGGCCTAATAGTAAACGGAACATCCTGTAAAGTGGAAACCGACTTTGTTCCTTTTGCCTTCTCCGAAAATAATTCGTTCAATGCAGAGGTGGTATTCGCCGGTTATGGTTTCGACATCAACGAAGATAGCCTGAAATGGAAAGATTATTTGGATCTGGACGTCAAAGGCAAAGTGGTAATGATTCTTCGTGCCGATCCTGAAATTGATAAGAACAAAAGTCCGTTCATCAAATACAGCCGCGACCGGGATAAAGTTCTTCAGGCCAAAGATATGGGAGCAAGTGCGGTATTACTGGTTTCGGGTAAGATTTTCGATCCGGAAGATAAATTTGAGCCACTGGCCAAAGGTGAACAATCGGTCGGAATTCCTGCATTCAGAGTTTCCAGGAAAATTGCTGACCAAATATTGGAATCTGGAAAAATGACCATTGAAGTTCTGGAGAAAAAGCTGAATGATGAGCGAAAACCATCAAGTTTTGCAACCAAAGTCAGTGTTTCAGGTCATTCGGATGTAGTGCAAACTACGATTCCGACCCGAAATGTGGTAATGTTGCTGCCAGGAAGTGACAAAACCCTGAAAAATGAATATGTGATAATCGGCGCTCATTTCGATCATTTGGGAATGGGAGGCGTTGGTTCTGGAAGCCGCGTTCCCGACACAATAGCCATTCATTACGGAGCCGATGATAATGCTTCCGGAGTTGGAATGATGCTTGAATTGGCTGAGAAACTGGCCGCCCATCCTGAAAGTCACAGACGAAGCATCATCGTAGCAGCATTTTCCGGAGAAGAAATGGGTTTGCTCGGTTCAAAAAAGTATGTTGATGATCCGATGATCGACCTTAAGACTGTCGATGTCATGGTGAACCTGGATATGGTTGGCCGACTGACTGACAGCACCAAATTGCAGATCGGTGGCGTGGGAACTGCCGAATCTTTGCGGAAAATTGTCTACGAATCGTGTGATACCACCAAAATGCGGTTGGCCATTTCAGAAGAAGGCTATGGACCATCTGATCATGCTTCATTTTACGGAAAAGACATTCCTGTCTTATTTCTAACTTCCGGAGCTCACCTGGATTATCACACTCCTGCTGATACCTGGGAAAAAATCAATTATCCCGGAATGGTTAAGATTTCGGATATTGCCTTCAAAATAGTTGAGGACATTGCCAATATTGATACGAAACTCGTATTCAAGGAAGCCGGTCCAAAATTGGACACCGGACGTGGAGTCAGTCGCCGGAAAGGCGTGACGCTGGGAATCATGCCCGATTTTGCTGGAAATGTGAAGAATGGATTGCGGGCTGATGCAATTACACGCGGCCGACCTGCAGCAATTGGCGGAATGAAAAAAGGCGACATCATCACTTCGATAAACGGAAAATCGGTTAACAACATTCAGGATTATATGTTCCGGATGAGCCAACTAAAATTTGGGGAAACGATTAGCGTTGAAGTTTTGCGCAATGGAAAAACGGAAGTCCTTTTAATTCAGCTTTAAATCGTTAAAAATGAAAACATTTCTATATTGGTTTCTGGCATTTGTAATTACGGTTTCTGCTGCGGTTTATCAGCGCAAAACCGGTCCAACTTATCCGAAAAGAGTTGAAGTGTCGGTCAATAATGTGAACTATCCGCTGAAACTATTGCGTAGCCTGAGCCTGGACGAAGAGCCGGAGGTGAAACTAAATATCAACGATCCCACGATTTCGGCAAAAATCTATTTTCGGAGATATCTTTCCGGGGATGAGTTTCAAATAGCTGATTTTAAATTTATTAGCAAGCCGATTCATTCATTTGTAATGAATAATATTTTCAATGTCACCAAAGAAGAAGGGTTTTTTGCAGAAGTCCCAAAGCAACCGGCTGCCGGGAAAATTGAATATTATTTTGAAATTACCGACCAGATTACTACTCAAACATATCTGAAAGAGTCTCCGGTTGTGGTCCGTTTTAAAGCAGGAGTTCCGGGATTTATTCTGCTTCCGCATATTTTGTTCATGTTTATGGCGATGCTTTTCTCTACCCTTGCCGGTTTGCTGGCCGCATTTGGTGTTTCTTCCTTCCGGAAATATGGTTTGTGGACTTTCGGAGCCTTGATGGTTGGCGGAATGATCCTGGGACCGGTAGTTCAGCGATATGCCTTTGGCGAACTCTGGACAGGCATTCCGTTTGGATGGGATTTGACCGACAATAAAACCTTGATTGCTTTTGCTTTTTGGGTTTTGGCGGTGTTGATGAACCGGAAGAAGGAGAGACCGGTTTATACGATCGTGGCCGCCATTGTGCTCCTGCTTATTTATTCCATCCCGCACAGCATGTTTGGTTCTCAGCTCGATTATCAGACGGGGAATGTTACGCAGGGATTTGTGCTGTTTTTGCTCGTCAAACAGTTTAGTTTTGACTCACTTTGTTTTCGAAAGGATCGAAATTAACCGGTTTCATCTTTACAACTTTTTTATTCTGAGTAGCTGTAATTGACCGGTTCAGAAGTACATTACTGTTGTCGAGGCTGAAATAGAACCTGGTACCGACATTTGGGGTTGATGTAAATTTCAAATCTCCGCCAAGAAGGTTTACCAGACCTTTGTTGATGGCGAGTCCAAGACCAATTCCCCTGTTTCCGACAAGTTGCTTATTGCCCTTGAAAAAGGGTTTGAAAATTCGTTCAGCATTCGATTCATCAATACCTATTCCGGAATCTTCAACAAAAAACTCAATTCCGTCAGCCTTTTTTTGATAGCCAAAATGGACAAACCCTTCCATGGTATGAAAAAAGGCATTCTCAAGAAAATTCTGGAAAATTTGCGTCAGCCGAACCGAATCAGAATAAATTTCGATTTCGGAATCGTCGTTTCCTCTGATCAGCTTAAAGTCTACATTTTTTCTATTAGCCTGTATTTCAGACTGCTTGTATTCCAGGAAAATGACGTAGAGCAGCGAATTGAGATTAAAACGTTTCTTCGATATCTCGTATTGATTTTCCTGAATTTTTGAGATATCCATGATATCGCTGATCAGTTTCACCAACTCATGGCCATTTTTCATGAGATGTTTGGCAAAAATTTGTTTGTCATCTTCTTTAAACGAATCGTCCTGAAGGAGTTCGCAGAATCCTAAAATACCGTTCAGCGGAGTCCGAATTTCATGCGACATATTGGCCAGGAAGGCTGACTTCAAATGATCCGATTCTTCGGCTTTCAGTTTAGCCTTGATCAGGTCAGCTTCGATCTGATTCTTCAATTGCATTTCATTCCGAACCAGAAAGTAGAGGAACACCGAGGTTGCTGCCACAAAAAACCATCCTTTAAAGGCCTGAATTGCATGATACATGCCATCAGAAGCTCCCATATAATTGAGTATGTGGTCGGTGGAGAGGATCCAGATAAAACCGATCACAAAATAGATGATGGTTATTTTAAAGGCAACCTTGTTTTTAATCATGGTTTGAGTTTTCCTTTTTCTTCGATGTTGAAAGGTACAAAAATATTCCAATCCCCGACATGTGGTCATAAAAAAAATCATAGGAATTGACTGGCTGCCATCTGGCAATCAATTTTTTGCCTATTTATTTTCCGGAGCTTGTTGAGTGGTTCCTGGTTTCAGTTTATAATTGCTTTGCTTGTCATCCGTCCGGATTTCAACCATTTCTTCTTCGGAAGCTGGAGTTTTGAAATAAACATTGTATGCTGCGGGGTAGGGAACCAGAAGTTTTTGCCCGGCCCGGGGAGGTAATACAATGCCAAACACATCACAGGTATCTCCTTTTTTCCATTCGATATCGGTAACCATGTTGACCATCAGCGAATCAGATGAAGCGTTGATGATGGATATTTTTTTGAATGCACGTTCACTTTGGCTGAAATTGAATTCAGAATTGGTCGTTCCAGAAAGAATCAGACTGGCAGTGCTGAGCAAAACATCGCCAATATTCACGCCAGTTCGGTGTCTGTGCATTTCGTGCTGGCGTTTTGCGCTTGGTTGATCCGTAATATAACGGGTGCTGACACATCCTCCTGAATAGAGGACGACTGCCAGCCCCATCAATATTGCGATCTTACGGTTCACTAGATTTGAGAATAGTCGGTCGGAACCAGAAATTTCTTATGTACTTTACTCACGGTATCGGCATAAATTACTTTGCCCGACATGGTTTTCCATTCAGCGCTTCCTCCAAATTTTCCCCAATTGGCTTCGCGTTCATCCATGTCTTTGAACCAAACCATATACATGAGTGCCGGCATTAATTTCCCGGCCAGAATCTTACCAAAAAATACCGGATGAAGTCCAACTTGTTCAAAAAGAGGTAATTCTTCGTTGTTGAACATAGCTACTTTGCGGCGGGCTGCATCTTCGTTATAACTTTCGTAGGTTCGGAGTTCAAACAATCCACGGTTTTTCTCCGGAAGTTTCAGTTTAGGAATACCATCAAATGCTTCCATTAGGAAAGTCTCGTAACGATCGAAGACTGGTTTGGCGGCCGGCAATTCAAAATACGATTTGGCGGCAGACAGATAATCCGAATTGCTTGCCATTTCTTTTTGCAGTCTGAAATAGACATCAGCCGACGGATAAACAAAAAGGGTATATACTTTGGGTGGTTCTTCCTTGTCGAGTTCTTCAAAGGCGCCAAGCTTGATTCCGAGTTTCTGGAAAAGCGGCAATAAAGCTCCGGTCAGATACGATTTCAAGGTGGTTTTTTCGCCACCGCCGGGGAGTTGATAAATCCTGAATTCATAGAATTCGTTTTCAGAGGCAGTCATTTGACCAGAAGCCATTGAAGTTCCGGTTGCGGCAACTGCTGCAATTGTGGCCGTACTTTTTAAAAAGTTGCGTCGTTCCATGATTTGCTTAAATTTAGTTTGCATAAAAATAAGCATTTTCAGGAGAGAAAAAAGAAGTTTAGTCTTTTACTTTTAGCTTTGTGCTGCCTGAATATTGGTACAAAAAAACTCCGGATTAACAAGTAATCCGGAGTTTTTGATATTTACAGATTGGTTTTATTCTGCGGTGGTATAATCGGCAGCAGCCATTCTTTTATAACCGTTGTATCTCCATTTTGCATTAGTTTCAGCTGCAGCGAAAAGTTCTTCAGCTACTTCAGGGAATGCTTTTTTAAGTGAGGTATATCGTACTTCGCCATTGAGGAAGCTCTGGAATTTCGACCAGTCCGGAGCATTTGAGTCCAAAACCATCGGGTTTTTTCCTTCAGCCTCGAGCAACGGATTGTGACGGAACAATGACCAGTAGCCACATTCAACAGCCAGTTTTTCTTCCTGCTGGGTGCGACCCATAGAAGCTTTCAATCCGTGGTTGATACATGGTGAATAGGCGATGATCAATGATGGTCCCGGATAAGCCTCGGCTTCGCGGATGGCTTTCAGGTATTGCGAATTGCTGGCTCCCATGGCAACCTGAGCAACATAAACATATCCATACGACATGGCCATTACACCAAGGTCTTTTTTGCGGATTCGTTTACCTGAAGCCGCAAATTTGGCAACAGCTCCAACCGGAGTTGATTTGGATGCCTGACCGCCTGTGTTAGAATATACTTCGGTATCCATAACCAATACGTTCACATCCGCTCCTGAAGCCAATACATGATCAAGGCCACCGTAACCAATATCGTAAGCCCAGCCGTCACCGCCAAAAATCCATTGCGATTTTTTCACCAGGTATTGTTTCAATCCAACAATATCTTTTGCATAGATAGCAGTACTTCCGGCCAATACTTCCAATACTTTAGCCGAAACTTCCTGAGTTTTTTCTGCATTCAGCTTATTTTCGATCCAGGCAGTAAATGCTTCTTTTTCAGTATCAGTGGCGCTATCGGCGATGGCATTCTTCATGATCATTTCAATGCGATCGCGCTGTGCGGTTACACCTTCAGCCATACCAAAACCGTATTCAGCATTGTCTTCAAACAATGAGTTTGCCCATGCAACACCCTGTCCGCTTTCTTTGTGCTTGCAATATGGGGTCGCCGGAGCTGAACCTCCATAGATGGATGAACATCCGGTTGCGTTGGAAACCATCATGCGTTCGCCAAAAAGTTGCGAAATAAGCTTGATGTAAGGTGTTTCACCACAACCGGCACAAGCTCCTGAGAACTCGAACAATGGCTGGGCAAACTGTGAGTTTTTAACTGTTTTGTTTTTTTCAACAATCTTTTCCTTGTACCCAACTTTTGAGTCCATATGTTTCCACCGGGAAATTTCAGCCTCTTGAGATCCAAGTGGTTTCATTTCCAGAGCTTTGGTTTTCGATGGACAATCATCGGCACAGTTGCCGCAACCGGTACAATCCAGAACGCTCACCTGAATCCGGAAATTCAAATTTGGGAACTGTTTGTTTGGGATTGCCTGAAGGGTCTTGGTTCCTTCAGGTAATATGGCCATTTCGTCTTCATTGATCAGGAACGGACGGATTGCAGCGTGAGGACAAACATAAGCACACTGGTTGCACTGGATACAGTTTTCAGCCTGCCACTCCGGAACGTTAACAGCAATACCACGTTTTTCATAAGCTGCCGTGCCTGCCTCGAATGTTCCATCTTCAGCTCCCAGGAAAGTGCTTACCGGAAGAGAATCTCCTTCCTGAGCGTTGATCACATCCACCAAATTGGTAATGTAGGCCGGACGATCACCATTGTCATCTCCTTTGCTTAGAACGATGTTTTTCCATTCCGCCGGAACTTCAATTTTCACAACATTATTTCCGCCGGCTTCAACCGCTGCGTAATTCATGCTGACTACTTTTTCGCCCATTTTGCCATACGATTTTACGATTGCTTTTTTCATTTCGTAAACAGCTGTTTCGAATGGAATTACTTCAGTGATTTTGAAGAAGGCCGATTGCATGATCGTATTGGTACGGTTACCCAGACCAATTTCTTCGCCCAATTTGGTGCCATTAATGATGTAGAATTTGATTTCGTTTTCGGCCATGTATTTTTTCATGGTATCAGGCAACCTATCCTTGGTTTCTTCATCATCCCAGATTGAATTCAGCAGGAATGAACCACCTTTTTTCAAACCTTTCAAAACATCATATAAATGAAGGTATGCAGGAACATGGCAGGCAACAAAGTCGGGCGTATTTACCAAATATGGCGAACGGATCGGCACATTCCCAAAACGCAGGTGGGAGGAAGTAAATCCGCCTGATTTTTTTGAATCGTATGCAAAATAAGCCTGGCAATATTTGTCGGTAGCTTCACCAATAATTTTGATTGAGTTTTTGTTGGCGCCAACAGTTCCGTCTGATCCCAAACCATAAAATTTTGCTTCGTAAGTTCCGGCTGGTGCAACATTCACTTCAGCTTTTAACGGTAGTGATTTGAAAGTCACATCATCAACAATACCAATCGTGAATTGATTTTTAGGTTCATTCAGTTCAAGGTTTTCGTAAACTGAAAGGATTTGTGCAGGAGTGGTGTCTTTTGACCCCAGTCCGAAACGTCCGCCAACAATCAGCGGTGCATTTTCGCTTCCATAAAGAACTTCTTTAATATCGAGATACAAAGGCTCTCCGTTTGCTCCAGGTTCTTTGCTGCGATCAAGTACCGCAATACGTTTTACTGATTTTGGCAAAACATTCAGAAAATATTTTGCAGAGAACGGACGGTAAAGATGTACTGACATTACTCCAACTTTTTTGCCTTGAGCGGCTAGATAATCGATGGTTTCGCGAATGGTTTCGGTAACCGAACCCATGGCGATGATAATGTTTTCGGCATCTTCAGCCCCATAATAGGTGAATGGGTGATATTCGCGACCGGTCATTTTTTTAATTTCCTGCATGTAGCTTTCCACAATATCCGGAACTGCATCGTAAAACCGGTTCGAAGCTTCTTTGGCCTGAAAGAAAATGTCAGGATTCTGAGCGGTTCCGCGGGTTACAGGATGTTCAGGATTCAATGCTTTATCTCTGAATTCCTGGATCAGGTTCATGTCAACCAACGGAAGCATATCTTCTTTGGTAATTACTTCGATTTTCTGAATCTCGTGCGAAGTACGGAACCCGTCGAAGAAGGCCATGAATGGAACCCTTGATTTCAAGGTTGCCAAATGAGCAACACCGGCCAAATCCATTTCTTCCTGGACTGATCCGGCAGCTAACATTGCAAATCCTGTTTGACGTGCGGAATAGACGTCGCTGTGGTCGCCGAAGATCGAAAGTGCATGACTGGCCAAAGCACGGGCACTGATATGGAAAACACAGGGAAGTAATTCACCTGCAATTTTATACATATTTGGGATCATCAGCAACAAACCCTGTGATGCAGTGTATGTTGAAGTCAATGATCCTGATTGTAAAGCTCCGTGAACTGCTCCGGCAGCTCCACCTTCGCTCTGCATTTCGGCCAGACGTACCGGACGGCCAAACAGATTGGTCTTTCCATTGGCTGCCCATTCGTCGACATATTCGGCCATGGTTGAAGAAGGCGTGATCGGGTAGATACAGGCTACCTCGCTAAACATGTAACTGATATGCGCTGCAGCATAGTTCCCGTCACAGGTAATGAACTTTTTTTGTTTTGTCATTTGAGTAATGTTTAATTTATATTTTTTATCTGTTAATTTCCCTTTTCCTTTTTTTAATCCTAATAGAGAAACCCGAATAGCCATAAAGGTATGGTGTTTTTGTTTCCTATTTCGATCATATCGGCCGCTGCATAAAAACCGTCTTCGGCAGGTGTGCAATATTTTCCGCCAATATTGAATTGATACTTTTCATCTACCTTAAAATCAGTTTTCTCAGAGCTTTTCACCTCATGTTGATAGCCAACCTGATTATAGAAAAACGTTCGCCTCAGAATTTTACTGTTGACATTTTCCGGATCGATCGCGTAAATAAGATTTGTATTATGCAAATATACTAAATCAGGCTTTTTAATATCCTCCTCATTGCCATTTGAAAACAGCATATTGATGATGCGGGCATTTTTCATATAGCGCAGGTAATTCATGATCGTTGCCCTTGAAGTTTGGACATCAGAGCTGATCTTGCTCACATTGGGCGAAAACGGCACTTGGCTCGCAATGATCTGAAGTAATTTGCGAAGTTTTGGAAGGTACTGAAGATCAATTTGATTCAGGTAAGTTACATCAATTTCAAGCGCCAGATTAATGTGTTTTAAAAGCGTTTCATTGTAAAAGCCTTTATTTTCTATGAAGTACGGGTAATAGCCATCTTTCAGGTAGTCGTTGAAATATGCGAGTGGTTTGACTTCCTGTGTAATTTCCCGGGCAATTTGGATGTGATCTGTCAATATTTCCTGAAGTGAATATCTTCTGAATTTCAGATTTGATTGATAATTCAGGTATTCACGGAAGGAAAGGCCTTCAAGATGATAAACATTCGCAATATCTTTCAGCTCATCATTGGTTTCAATTACACGTAGTACAGGTGATGCCGAAAAAATAATCTGCAATTCAGGAAAATTGTCATAGCAGCTCTTCAATTCAGAAGCCCAGCCCGGATATTTATGTATCTGTTCCAATATCAAAGTTTTGCCGCCTGTTTTGTAGAATTCGTCGGCAAATGAAATGATTTTTCGTTTTGTGAAGTAAAAGTTATTCAGGTTTACATAGAGGCAAGACTTGTCGTTCAGAAACCTTTCCTTGATTATGTCGATAAGAAAAGTTGTTTTTCCAACACCTCTAAATCCTTTTATTCCAATGATCCGCTGGGTCCAGTCGATCTCGTCCATCAGTTCCCTTCTGATCGATGGCATCGTATTCTCCTGTAAAACATTGTGAATGTTGATTAAATTTTGCATTTGTACAACTTTATGGCACAAAAGTAGTGTTTTCTATTCACAAATTGTAATCTTAAGATGGCAGAAAAATTATAAAAGTGCAATTTATATTTGTTAAAAATAAGAAATGAGTGCAATATGAAAGTTGAAAAGAATATCATTGACTTGAAACAACGAACCAATGGATGTTCTATGGTAAATACTGGTTGCCACCTGAAAAAACTGAGAGTGAACACTGAAAACTTTTCTAATTTTGTATCATGAAATCTGCCAGTATAGTTGTCCGAAAACCTGAATTATTAGCCCCGGTTGGAAATGTAGAATCTTTTTATGCTGCTTTGAATGCCGGAGCGGATGCTGTCTATCTGGGACTTCAGGAGTTCAATGCCCGCGGACGTGCCAGCAATTTCTCCAGACCAATGCTCCGGTTAGCGGTACAGAAAGCGCACGAAAAAAAGATCAAAATATATGTCACCCTAAATATTCTGATAAAAAATAAGGAGATCGACGCGTTGATTGATGTACTCAGTTTTCTCGATTCGCTTCGGGTTGATGGGATTATCATTCAGGATTGGGGTGTTTTTTATCTTGCGAGGAAATATTTTCCAAGGCTGAAATTACATGCAAGTACACAAATGGGCATTCATAATTCAGTAGGTGTGAATTTTGGAGCATTGAAAGGAATTGTGCGAACCGTTTTAGCCCGCGAAATAACCATGACCGAATTGGAAAAACTGGTATCCCAAAGTACATCTGAACTTGAGGTATTTGTTCATGGCGCCTTATGTTATTCATTTTCAGGAATGTGCCTTTACAGTAGTTATTCCGGGGGGCAGGGAGCAAACCGTGGAATTTGTAAGCAAAGTTGCCGACGGGTCTATCAGGATGGTGATGAGCATCATTCTCTTTTTAGCCTGAAAGACAATCAACAAATCGAAAACCTCCAAAAACTCATCCAATTAGGTATTCATTCCCTTAAAATAGAAGGCCGGATGAAATCTGCGGACTATGTTTATCAGGTTTGCAAAGCATACAGGATGGTTTTGGACGATCCAAAGAATATGCTGGAAGCCAGGCAGCTGTTGGAAATGGATATGGGCCGTGAAAAAACTGGCTATTTCCTTGGTGGAAAAGTAAGCGATGGTATTACTGATGATTCGTCAAACGGTATTTTGATCGGAAAGATTACCGATATAGACAGGAAATCAATTTCCTTTCAAAGTTTTTTAAAGTTGGATGAAGGATTTCGAATCAGGATTCGAAATCAGAAAGATGATGAGCAACTGTACGTGAAAATGGAAGATTTCCGGTTGAATGGAAATATTTATAAGGTTCAGGCAAAGCTGTTTGGAAAGGTTGAAAAAGGCGCCGACGTGCTGTTGGTTCGGGCGAAAACTCAAAGTTTTTCATCCAGACTTGGAAATATCAGTTTGCTTCCGGAATTGAAGCAGCAACCCTTGAAAAAGCAGGATATTAAAAAAAGCATTCAAGTAGAAGGAAACAAAGCTCAAAAACCCATGTTGCTTTTACGGATCGGAAGCCCGGAATGGCTTCCCAAACTTCGTTTCGACGATTATGCTGCAGTGATTCTTTCGTACAAACGGTCGGATTGGGAGAAGTTTGATGCTCATGCAACATTTATTCAGCAAAACAAACAAAAAATCAGGATTGAATTACCCAAATTCATTTCTGAAAATCGCTTAGATTTCTACCGGAATCTGGCAGCAAAGTTTGCTGAATCCGGGCTGGATCATTTTTTTATCAGTCACCTCTCCCAGAAGGAACTCCTTCCTTCCGGAGCAAAATTCAGTTGTAACGAAAATGTTTATGTTTTAAATGATGCAGCAGCGCGGTTCCTGAGTGATGAACAGATGAGCGAGTTTATGTATCCGCTGGAGAATGATCTTGAGAATCTCCTTTCGATGAGCAACAAGCTAGGGATTGTGTCGCTTTATTTCTATCCTGAATTATTCTTATCGAGAATGCCGGTTCGGGTGCATCAGGATAACCATTTATTTGCTGATGAAACAAACAAAAAGTTCAGGGTTGCGGTCAAAGATGGGATTACTATCGTTTACCCGTCCATTCCGGTAGCTTTGTTTCATTACCGTAATCAGTTGGAAAAGAGCGGTTTCAACCGTTTTTTAATCGATTATTCCGGAGAAATGATCTCGGCCAACGTTGTGAAACGAATTCTGAAGAAATTTCAGACTGGAGAATCTATCAATCCATCCTCCAACTTTAACTTTAAATTAGGACTGAAATAAGAAAAGAGAAATGACGAAAAAGAAAAAAGGAAAAAATTCGTTAACCGAAGGTTTTCCTCTTTCCAATTTCCTTTTTCCTTTGTTCGTTATTGGTCGTTCATCGAAATGAGAAATTCTTCAATCGATTCAGTTTTCATAATCCGGTTTTTGATGAATTCCATGGCTTCAATCGAGTTCATGTCGCTCAGGAAGTTACGAAGGATATATGTTTTGTCCAGAACGTTTTTGTTCATTAACAAATCTTCACGACGCGTACTTGATGAAGTGATATCGACAGCTGGGAAGATACGTTTGTTCGATAATTTTCGGTCGAGCTGCAACTCCATATTACCTGTTCCTTTAAATTCTTCGAAGATTACTTCGTCCATTTTTGAACCGGTATCGATGAGGGCAGTTGCGATGATGGTCAACGATCCTCCTTCTTCGATGTTTCGGGCTGCACCAAAGAAACGTTTGGGTTTGTGCAGTGCGTTGGCATCCACACCGCCCGATAGAACTTTCCCCGAAGCAGGTGCCACAGTATTGTAGGCACGGGCCAAACGCGTGATTGAATCAAGAAGGATGACCACATCGTGGCCGCATTCAACCAGTCGTTTTGCTTTTTCGAGAACCATTCCGGCAACTCGCACATGACGTTCAGCAGGCTCATCAAAAGTCGATGAAATTACTTCGGCATTTACGTGGCGGGCCATGTCGGTCACTTCTTCCGGACGTTCGTCGATGAGCAAAACCATCATGTAAACTTCCGGATTATTGGCGGCAATGGCATTCGCAATGTCTTTCAGGAGAACAGTTTTTCCTGTTTTCGGCTGGGCAACGATCAATCCGCGCTGTCCCTTTCCGATCGGCGCAAAAAGGTCGACAATCCGGGTTGAAAGGTTGTCGTGACCATTTCCGGTCAAATTGAATTTTTCGTTTGGAAAGAGCGGAGTCAGATGTTCGAATGGCACGCGGTCGCGAATGTAATCAGGTGTCCGTCCGTTTATCTCAATAACTTTGATCAATGGGAAATATTTCTCGCCTTCCTTTGGAGGACGGATTGTTCCGGTTACCGTATCGCCTGTCTTTAATCCAAAGAGTTTTATTTGAGATTGCGAAACATAAATATCGTCGGGCGAATTCAGGTAATTGAAATCCGATGACCGAAGAAAACCGTAACCATCGACCATGATTTCCAAAACGCCGGTATTGCTTATGATTCCATCAAATTCGTATGGTTTTTCCTGGTTTTGTTGTGGCTTTGGCTGTTTTGGTCCCTGATTTTCCCAACGTGGATTATTCTTTTTATTCTGGTTATCAGTCCGTTTTTCGCCGGAGTCTTCAGTTCTGATTTCTTCCTGAATGTTGGAATCCTGAACTGATTCTTTCTCAATAACTTGTATTGGTTCTTGAAAAACGATCGGATCGGAAACAATCATTTCAGGTTCGATCTCGATGGTATCTTCCGGAAATAATATTTCCTGACGAACCTTCGGTGGCCGGTTCTGGTTTGGATTAGGTTTCTGAACAGGCCGATTTTCCTGTTTTGGGTTTTGATTTGGATTTGGACTCTGATTCTGATTCAGATTAGGCTTTGGAATTTGATTCGGAATTTGATTCGGATTTGCAACTGGTTTCGGACTTTGATTTGCGTTGTGATTGGAAGATCCAGCTTTGACGTGCTCTGCCCTTGGACGTTTTTTTATTTGAAATTCCCTTTTTCCTTCTTTTTTTACCTCGACTTCAGCCGGTGCTTTAATACTTTCAGGTTCCGGAGTTTCTTCTTTAATTTCTGTAGGTTTTTCTTCCTTTCTACGGCTAAAAAATTTTAGAACCGCATTCTCTTCGCGTTTGATGTTTAAATCTCTGGGTGACTTGAATTTTTTATCATCCGTTTTCTTTTCTGAAGCTAAAATCGCCTGAGTATCTAGAATCTTATAGATTAAATCCTGTTTTTTAAAGGATTCGATTTTTTTTATGTCAAGTTCTTTTGCGATGTCTTTTAAGTCAGGAAGTAGTTTTCCGCTTAATTCAATAATATCATACATAATTTGTGATTGTTTTGTTTATATCCAAAAGGTCAAAGGAAAAAATGGAAAAGTGGAATTGATAATCTGGATGATCTGCACTAGTTCGAAATATTTTGCAAGTATAGCGAAATCCTCGAAACATACAAAGCAAATATATGAAAAATGATACATTGGTCTTTTTATTAATGGGATTTGAGTCATTCAAGTCCAATTGATTCCTTCAATTTGATTGAAAAATAATGGCCGTTCGTATGGCTGGATGAACAATTCATGCAAAAAACCGTATATTTCAGATAAATTATTGCAATTTTAACTTTTAATAAAAACAGTTTAACTACTTTCGCTATTGAAAGTTATGCCGAAAAGATTGAATCATATAAGTTTAAATAGCCTTTAAAATGAGACAACTCAAGATTGCGAAACAGGTTACAAACCGGGAAACCTTGTCTCTGGATAAATACCTTCACGAAATTGGGAAGGTTGACTTAGTTAGCGCTGATGAGGAAGTTGAATTGGCAAAAAAAATCCGAAAAGGAGACAAGGAAGCATTAGAAACTTTGATTAAGGCCAATTTGAGATTTGTCGTTTCTGTTGCAAAGCAGTATCAAAATCAGGGACTTAGTTTGTCTGATCTTATTAATGAAGGTAATCTGGGTTTGATTAAAGCTGCGCAGCGCTATGATGAAACCCGTGGCTTCAAATTCATTTCATATGGTGTTTGGTGGATCCGCCAATCTATCCTTCAGGCATTGGCAGAGCAAGCCAGAATAATTCGGCTGCCATTGAATAAAATTGGATCGATTACCCGAATTAATAAAACTTTCAATCGGTTGGAGCAGGAATTTCAAAGAGAGCCAACTTCGGAAGAAGTAGCATTTTCGCTGAATACCTCACCAGAGGTAATTGATGATGCATTGAAAGTATCATCACACCATATTTCGATGGATGCCCCTATTTATGATGATGAGGTGAGCAATTTATATGATGTTTTATTAAATGAAGATTCTCTCAGTCCGGAAAAAGGTTTGATGAAAGTTTCGCTATGCAAGGAAATTGAACGCACCTTGTCAACACTTGCAGAACGGGAAGCTGATGTGATCCGGTATTATTTTGGTTTAGGAGGCCAGAGACAGCATACCCTTGAAGAAATTGGACTTGAATTTGGACTTACACGAGAAAGAGTAAGGCAAATAAAAGAGAAGACTATTAAAAAGATGCGGAATCAGTACCGCAATAAATTGTTGAAATCCTATTTGTAATTCAAATTAGAGCTGCTTCTGCAGCTTTTTTTTTGTTCAAGGCTATTCGTGAAGATAAAATCATACTTTTGAAACAAAAAACTGTTTGTATGAAACTGGTTGCGCCATCAATTCTTGCTGCAAATTTCAATAAGCTGGGAGAAGAGGTTGAATTGATTAATCAAAGTGAAGCTGATTATATTCACTGCGATGTAATGGATGGGGTTTTTGTGCCAAATATCTCATTTGGTATTCCTGTTATTCATGCAGTGCATAGAATTGCTCAAAAGCCTTTAGATGTCCATCTGATGATCGTACATCCTGAAAAGTATGTTAAAGATTATTTCAATGCGGGTGCTTCAATTATTACAGTTCATTATGAAGCTTGCGTTCATCTTCACAGAACCATTCAATTAATCAAACAGTTGGGAATAAGGGCTAGTGTGTGCCTTAATCCACATACTCCTGTTTCGTTGCTCGAAGATATTATCGCGGAATTAGATATGGTCTTGTTGATGTCGGTAAATCCCGGGTTTGGAGGTCAGCAATTTATCGAGAATACCTATAAGAAGACTACAGAACTTAAAGAGTTGATTCTGAAAAAAAAATCTAAAGCATTCATTGAAGTTGATGGGGGAGTGAATTTAGAAATCGGTAAAAAACTATACGAATCAGGAGTAGATGTGCTGGTTGCTGGAAGTTTTGTATTTAACTCCGGAAATCCACTTCAATCCATTGCAGATTTGAAAAGCTTATAGATACAATTTGTACTGATCATTCTTCATAAATCCGCGTTTAGACATTAAATGCAATTCTTTCATTTCGCAACCTGTTGAACAGCCTTGGCAATTACCTGCTTTTACCTGCTTCTTTCCTGTAAGATTGAAGAAGTGTAATATTTTATAAATAAATACACCGGCGGCAATTGCCAATATCAAATAAGCAATATATTCCTGAATCATATTCTTGTTATTTATTTCCTATATCATAAAAAAAGTTGCTGCCCTATAAACCATAAACGAAATTCCCCAGGCAACGACTGTTGTATAAACCACAGTGAAGATGGCCCATTTTAGTTTCCCCGATTCATTCTTTATAGTAGCTATAACACCGATGCAAGGGAAATAGATCAAAACAAAGGCTAGAAAAGATAAAGCAACCGGAATGGAAAATACACTTTGACCAACTCGGGTTCCTGAAATATATTTTTCTTGTTGCAATTTATTGCTCAATCCTTTATTCGGGTTATTTCCATCAACCTGATAAAGAACACCCATTGTACTTACTATAATCTCTTTTGCTGGTAGTCCTGCCAGCAGACTAATGCTCATTTTCCAATCGAAACCAAGAGGCGACATTGCAGGTTCTATGAATCGGCCTAACCTTCCCAAATAGCTGTTTTGAAGTCTGAGACTTTGTTTGTAAACTGATTGAAGGTGAACAGAGTCGGTTGTAAATTCATGATTAATGATTTTGTTTTTTAAAAGTATTGGTTGGGCCGCATCGTGTTGGTTTTCTCTTGGGAAATATCCCAAAGCCCAGATGATTATCACCCCTAACAGAATAATCCCTCCGATTTTCCGAAGGTATTGCTGTGCTTTGTCCCACATGTGAATCATGATGTTTTTTAAAGTGGGAAGGCGGTAAGGTGGCAATTCAAGAACAAAGGGGGTCTCCTTATTTTTGAAAAAAGTGCGGTTCAGCAATTGAGCAGTTAAAAATGCAAGTAGAATGCCAGTGAAGTATAAACTAGCCAGTATCAAAGCAGGGTTTTCAGGAAAAAAGGCTGTAATAAACAGAACATAAACCGGAAGCCTTGCACTGCACGACATAAACGGTATAATAAGCATTGTTAAAAGTCTGTCACCGGGGCTTCTGAGTGTCCGGGTAGCCATAATCGCAGGCACGTTGCAGCCAAATCCCATTACCATAGGAATAAAGGATCGTCCGTGAAGTCCAAAACGATGCATTATTTTATCCATGATAAAAGCGGCACGGGCCATATAGCCTGAATCTTCCATGAATGAAATAAATAAAAAAAGAATTAATATGTTTGGTAAGAAGACTAAAACGCTGCCTGTTCCATTTATAACCCCATTGATTAACAAATCCTTAAGCATTCCGTCTCCAAGAAATTCTGAAACCTGATCGCTCACCAAGGCTACCAGGGTTCCTATCCACGACATCGGATAGGAGCCCAGTTTGAAGGTCGAATAAAAGGCCAATGAAATGGAAATCATGAAGATCGGAAAACCAAGATATTTGTTTGTTAGTATGTTATCAATCCGTTCGGAGTTGCTTTTTTCGTTTTTGGTTCTTTGTTTATAGGTTTCTTCGAGTGCGCCTGAAATAAATCCATATTTAGCGTCGGTGATCACTGTTTCACTGTCTTCGTTGTAAAGGCGCTCTAACCTCTTGATTTCGAATTGAGAAGCTGTTTCTATTTCAGCAAAATTAGGATAAAAGGACAAGGATTCGGAAGTATGCTTATCACGCTCGAGCAGTTTGATTGCCAGGAACCGTGATGAAATTTTATCGGTGATCGGTTTCTCAAGTTTAATTTTGGTGCGAAGCGACTGGATCGATTTTTCAAGTTCCTCGCCATAATTGATGTGTATATGTCTGACGATCGGGTCAAGGTCTTCGTAAACTTCAATGGTCTTTTTTATTAGTTCATGAATACCTTTCCCTTTCGAGCTGATGGTTGGAATTATTGGTATCCCCATCAATTTCCCCAGACTTTTATAATCAAATTTGATTTCATTTCGAAGCAATTCATCGTACATGTTTAAAGCTATTATCACTTTAATATCCATATCGATAAGTTGAGTAGTCAGAAACAGGTTGCGCTCAAGGTTGGATGAATCAACCACATTGATGACGATGTCGGGAGTTTCCTCCATGATAAATCTTCTGACATAGATTTCTTCCGGAGAATAAGCAGTTAACGAGTATGTTCCCGGTAAATCAAAGATATTGAAGTGATAGTCGTCCTGAGTGAAGGTGGCTTTTTTAGCATCAATGGTTACACCACTGTAATTTCCAACATGCTCCTTCGAACCTGAAATGAAATTAAACAGAGTTGTTTTGCCGCAATTTGGATTTCCTACTAATGCGATATTAATCGTCCGTTCATTTTCCCTGACCGAAATTTTCAGGTTTTCGTTATCAATAACGCCTTCAAAATTCGGTTGGGCCTGTTCGTACCCTTCTTCCTGACTGACTACCTCTATTAAATTTGCTTCAGTTTTCCTTAGAGTGATGTTGTAATCAAGAATCTTATATTCAGTAGGACCATTGAACGGGGCATTTTTAATAACGGTTACTTCTTTTCCCTTTACAAACCCCATTTCTGTTATTCTTTTCCGAAAGGAGCCATGTCCCAGAACCTTGGTAATTATTACAGTTTCTTTATTTTTTACTTCAGAGAGTCTCACAATTTTCGTATCAATTGCTATGCTAATTTAAACTAAATAAGAATAACCGCGCAAAGATATTTAAGTTTTGACAAAACACTTAATAAATCTTCTTTTCTTAGAAAATCAATTTTCATTCAATACTTTTGTCACTTCTAATAGACAGTATGGAAGAGGATAACATTTATCGTAAAATACAGGAAGCAATATCATCTTTGCCTGAAAACTTCAGTATTCTGGAGGAACAAATTGATGTTGAACTCCAGATGGAATACTTCAACTACGGACGAGATATGAAATCAGGTTTTTCAGAAGAATTGATTGCTCAACATCAGGATGATTTATTTAATCCTGATGTTCCAGTTGAAGAAAAGAAAAATTTGCTTGTATTGCTGGCATCTCAAGATAAAGTTGGAGCATTTCGGACCATTGAAAAGTATGCTCACAGCCCGGATCCGGAATTGCGTAAGTGGAGTATTCTGGCTTTGCAGGAAAGCCGGATGGTTATACAAAGTTCACTTATGGATGAGCAACAGGTGTATATCTCTACTGGGCTTGGTGGAAAGAATCAGAATCTAAGATATTTCGTGGTCTTTGTTGGAAAGGAGAATGTAAAAGAATATTCTTTGGTTCAAGAGAGGCTAATTCGAACAGAACTTGAATATGCCTTGCGGAACAATCATGGAGAACTTGAAGAAATATATTTCACTGATAATCTGGCAATAGCAACCTTGCTTTTGCCTGTTAAATCTGACATACAGTCGATTTTCACTGGATTAATCAGCGAATGTAACCAGTATGGAGATTTTGTCCGCAACGATATCATTATTACCAATGTGAAGCGAATGACGGTGGAGGAAATCCGGCTGTTTATTAATCGTGAAAAATAGAAATTGAAAAATATCCTTTTTTAGGGTTGTTTTTGTACCGGCGAGTATTATCTTTGCATCGCTTTTTGAATGGCCCCGTAGCTTAATGGATAGAGCATCTGACTACGGATCAGAAGGTTGCAGGTTCGAGTCTTGCCGGGGTCACCAGAAAATCAAGCAGTTACAAAGATAAAATTTGTAACTGCTTTTTTATTTGATACACAAATTGAAACACCAACCAATTCCTAACAAATTTATAACTGATTGATTTTCCTTTTTTTTCTGCTAAAAAATAAACTTGATTCACTTTCCGCTATAAAAAAAATGTTTTCCAGTTTATTATTTGCTAATACGACTGATTATCAACTAACAAAGGGTATAAAAACCGCTGAAACGTGTTTATTTGCCTGTACGTTGCCGAACTCGCCCTATCCATTCGAGCAGAAAAAAGGCCAGATTTATAGGAAATATGATTTTGAAAAGCATTAAAAAAGGTATCTATTGAACAATAGATACCTTTGAGACAAAACTATTTTCTGCTCTTTTTTTTATTCAGATTTTAAAGCATAATCAAAGAACTGATCTCCTTTATAGCACTTCTGGCTATCAAACCAAGAACACCAATAATCGCCATTTGAGTCTGATGAGCCTGAAAATATGTCAAC
>JANXYV010000082.1 GCA_025355875.1 Prolixibacteraceae bacterium
TTGGTCATCCAGTAATTTTGCGAATAAGGCAATTGATTGATGCCCGGGAAAATGTCAAATATTTTATTTTTTTGTATCATTACATGTTGTTCGTTGCTATAGTTTCAGTAAATTTACCCACTTAGATTGGCAAAGTGCCAATGTTTTTAATTCGTTTTAATAAATCTTCGGGGTCTTCATCTCTGAATATCTGAAAATCATAGGGTTCTCCGATCTTCCTTGGGTGCCTTTCATCCCAGATTTTGCAAAAGATTAGTTTATCCAACTCGTCGAATGCCACGCTTGGGTTCCTTTGTCCTCCGCCCCAAAGTGCCTGATGCGATTGCATAAAAATTTTAGTCAGTTCGTTCTCGCTGACATCCTGCAATTCAAAGAATTTTTGTTTCTTGTTCAGGTCAGGCTCATTTACAGAACTAACAATGTCCGTTTCCGTTTGGGAACTTCCACCTTTCACATATTTGTAAGGTGCAAGCTTGCTTATGCCGAACTGCGGGATGTCGGGAATTTCAATTCTGGTTTTGGGCTTCTTCTCTGGAATTTCATAATACTGGTTATTGATTCGAGAAGTCGTCCAAACATATTTTGCACCTTCGGCAACAGCGTAACTGTAAGCTTGGTCAACGGCAATGTTGAATTGCTGGTCGGTTAAATCTTCTTTCTTACATTCAACCAAAATATACGTGGATTCACACGCATCATCTGCATAAACAATAATATCCGCTTCCTTTGTTTCGGAACCCATTTGCACAGAAACGAACTGCTTAATTCTGCTCTCTGGATAGCCATAGATCAGATTTAAAGTCAAAAATGTTTCTGCTTGAACCTTCTCTTCAGGGTAGGTGAAATTCCGTTTTTTATTCTGATGGATGTAGGTTATAAAGGTTCGGTCTTCGTCGAAGCGAATCAAGCCTTTTTCTATTCCCGTATCAAGTAAATTCATACTGCTGTTTCCGTGTAAATTTTATGGTTGCTAATTTACGTTTTAATCTGCTACATCGTCTTCGACTGGTGGAAAAGCAGTTTGGTTTCAAATAAGAAGGTTATTATTCAGGCAAATCCAGTCGTTTTTGCCGCCAGATAAGCTTTAGAAACGGTATTTTGCGTAGGCTGAATTTGGTAGCAGAAGTGCATTTGCATTCTTTAAATCACCTGAATTTAGTTTCTATTGTCGGACAACATCATTTTTTAAGTTTATATAAGTATATTGAATTTGATGATGTCCAGTTATTATTCCTTTTTTGTAACTTGCGGGAACTAAAAACTCAACAAGATGGATGTTTACGAAAAACTAAGGGAAATCAAACAAGATAGATTTGATCTTTCAGATTTCTTAATTCACTTTACCAGAAGGGGGGATAAATTGTCCTTCGAAACCCTGATAGATATTGTAGAAAGCGGGGTAATTAACTGTTCTTGGTCAGTACGGGGTGCCAAAAGAACAATTTTTGGATCATTACCTGCGATTTGCTTTACTGATATGCCACTTTACAGCTTTTATAAATATGTTGTTAATCGAAATGATTTGAGCAAAGTGGACTTTTATGGTGTTGCACTTTCAAAAACAACGATGTTTCGTCTTGGTGCTCGAAATGTCATCTACGGAACCACATCGGCGGCAGAGCCAGATTTTAGACGGGAAGGTGAGGAAATGTTCAATGAGAACTTACCTGAATCCGAACAGTACCGCTATATGTTGACGAATATCAATGATATTAATGATTGGACACACGAAAGGGAATGGCGATGGTCAAACCGATTGGGGTTATCAAATGGAAATTGTTTACCAATCTGGATTAATAAAGATTATGAAAAGGATTTTGGGGGTGATCCTAACTTCTCCTTCGATAGACCCATTTTTTTGATTGTACGCTTTGATAGTGAAGTACAAGTTTTGGTAGAACGGTTTGCAAAATTCCTTGAACCAGAGAAGTATAATCAGTTTAACATTGGGAGAACCTACGCTATATCATTACAGACCTTACGCTCAAATGGACGGCTCAATTTTACTGGACTTGATTATATTTCATTGTTTAAGGATGGTATTCCCGTAAAAATTTTCTAATTCGACAAAATATGGCTGAAGCATCAGAATACGTAAGATCAATGGCATATGAAGTTTTTATTCGTCGTGCGTTTAAAACTGATCGACACAATCCTCGCTATAAGGGCGATGTAGCTTTTATGACAAACCTTATTGATAGTGAGAATGGGAGAAATAATGTCGCACACTTACCTTCATTTGAAAAGCAATTAGCTCAAATAAAAACTAATATTACCAAGGCAATTGACAAATTTTTATCACCTGCGTGGCGGCTAACGCACGAAGAAAAAAATGAACTCTTAGTCTTAAAAAACCGCCTTGCTGTTGCTTACTCAACGTTCCAAGTTCTTGAAATCGTAAATGTGGCGGTGGAACTTACGAATAAGTACAAAGGTTGAGCCTTCTACCGCTTATTGATAGTTAGGAATTTATGACCGATCTTGAATTTTACCTGAACTGGTACGACAAGGAAGCTGAACGAAGGACAGACCTTGATAATTCACTCAGCATACCGATTGGTTTATTAACAGTTACTTACGGCGCTGATTTTTATTTGCTTGTTCAATACAACTTTCATTGTTCGTCATTACTTACTAATGTTTTTCTGGTTGCGCTAATCGGAGTTTCATTTATATCTTCCTGCATTACGGCGTTCTTTCTATTTGATTCCTATCATCATTTCTTTAAGGGGTATACCTACAAAGCATTTCCATTTGCAACTGAACTGCACAAGCACAAAATTGATCTGGTTGAGTATTATCAAAAATATGCTAACAGTTTTCCAAATACGACAGGGAAAGAGAAGTTCGAAGAATACCTTGTGCTGAAATTAACCGAATACCTTGACAGAAATGCATACATCAACGATAAAAAATCAAAAGCAATTCATTTAGCCAAGGGTTATATTCTTATAGCAATCCTTAGT
Source organism: Prolixibacteraceae bacterium (assembly GCA_025355875.1). Classification (GTDB taxonomy): domain Bacteria; phylum Bacteroidota; class Bacteroidia; order Bacteroidales; family Prolixibacteraceae; genus Aquipluma. Next base: position 2,967 of record JANXYV010000082.1, read on the forward strand.
CTTGTTCTTGCAGTCGTTCCGTTTATAATCAACTTATTCCAGAAGTAGATAATTCAGGTTTTTTTAAACCCTAAAAAAGTATCCGTTATGTCAGACAATCAGGAAAATCAGACCCCACAATCTCCACCACCTGCATCTACACCTTCCTCACCACCACCACCACCGCCGCCACCGCCACAAGACAGGGAGATTCGGGAAGGGGGTAATCCAGTTCCACCACCACCACAGCCACCGCAGGATAGGCATATTAAGTTGAATCTGGACACGATACCACCGCCGACACCACCACGGCTTGAGGAAAAATGACCGAATGAATAAAATCAAAATCGGGGATTCTTCGTAAGCGTCGGTATTGGTAATTTTACATCATTTCTTGACCTACAATCGACGAACAGCAGTTGGTTGAATTGTCTGCCGAAGTGTCAAGGCAAGTGTGCAGTGCCCCTGAAATGCGTTGATTTTTTAAGACAGCATCAATTGAATTTATCATTTAGGAATTTAACTATTGATGTTGTCCAATATTGAATCAAGGAGATAACAGGGAGGGTAATTTCCAGAAGAAGTTCTACGTTTTATTTAACGCTGGCTCAGTATAGTTATACGGTAAATAATTCAATTGCCAAACCGTAAAACAAATGGCGACCTTTACAAAAAATCAATAAGATGTACACCGCTGTTATTATCGACGATGAACCTAATGCGATTGTTTCCCTGAAACTTGTCATTCAGGAGTACCTGAACGAAAAGGTTAAAATTTTGGACACAGCTACCAGCGTGAAGGAAGGGGCTGAGAAAATCAAAAAACATAACCCTGAGCTGGTTTTTCTTGATATCGAAATGCCGAACGAAAATGGTTTTGAGTTGTTTAAATATTTTGAACAAGGTGTGAACTTCGATGTGATTTTTACTACTGCGTATGCTCAGTACGGGATTCAGGCTGTAAAATGTGCGGCATTAGATTATCTGCTCAAACCTGTCCAACCGATGGAAATTCGAGATTCCCTGAAACGGCTGGAACATAAAAAATCATCAGATATCCCGCTACATCAGATTGAAATGCTGCTTGCCAACCTTCAGCCTAACTATGACACCAATAAAATAGCGATACCAACTTCCACGGGTTACGAAATGTTCTCGGTCAGGGAAATTTTGTATTGCGAAGGGGACGGGAATTATTCCAAAATCCATACAATATCGGGCAGGACGATATCCATAAGCAAGACTCTTCAATGGTTGGAAGAAACACTCCCTTCTGAATATTTCTTCCGAATCCACAAGAGTTACTATGTCAATCTTGGACACGTCAGGACTTTTGATAAATCCGCTGGGAACATTTTGCTGCTTGACAATGGCAAGGAGCTTGAAGTTTCATCCCGTAACCACGGCGACCTTGTAAACAGGCTTCTTAACAAAACAAAGCCAGCTACAAATTGAAAACTCTCAGGCTTATTCTGGCTTGTATTATTATTCCATTGCTGGTTTCAGCCCAGCAGTTGTACACCCGTACATATACCATTGACGACGGGCTTCCATCCAACCAAGTGAATTGCTTGTATCAGGACAGCTTAGGGTATTTATGGGTTGGTACCGACGCTGGGATAGGCATATTTGACGGTACAGAGTTCAGAATCGTCAATAAAAAGGATGGGTTGGCATCAAATGATGTTCGGGCAATTACACAAGATGAATACGGGATTTTCTGGTTTGCGTGTTTCGGCGGGGGGCTGACCCGATTTGACGGCAAGCGGTTCACCCGCTTC
>JANXYV010000138.1 GCA_025355875.1 Prolixibacteraceae bacterium
AGCCTACTTCCGTTTTACTTGATATTGCAAAGTTAAGTTGTAATTTAGAAACTCGATAAAATGATTAAAATAAACACCATTCTTTTTGTCCACATGAACAAAACAGCCTTAAAATACCATTCTTTTTGTCCACTACGCCTATTATTCTTCCATCCCTGGCGACATGTTCCGTTTCGGTGATAGCCTGATTATTTGCAAGGAGATCCTGCATTAACCCTGGAATTTTTTGCTTCGCTTTCTCTGAATTAATAGAATAGGGCGACATGGATAATAATTCTTCCCGTGAATAACCCAGTCTTTTGCAGGCGACATCGTTCACCTCAATAAAAGTTGATTTGACTTCTTCTGATAATTCAGAGATAAATACTGCATCGTTAATACTTTCGAAAAGCATCCGATAGGTTTGTCCACTTTCCTCAGCCCGAATTTTGGCTTTTTCAAGCTCCGAATTTCGATTTTGCAATTCATGAGTCCGGATGGTTACCAGATCTTTCATATTCTGGTACAGGAAGGAATTTCGGATAATCAGCGCGAATACTCCCGAAAGTTTGGTCAGCAAATTGATGATGGATTCAATGCCAAATAAATCCATGATGTCGAGCAATAAAATGACTCCCAAATGCCGGTTTGCCGCAATTAGCGGGATGGCAATTGCCTGATCGATATTCAGGTTCGCCAGCAATTTTGTTGAAACTTCTTCATCTTCACTTTTGATTAAATACTGAATTTCATCGAAATGCATACAACTTTCAACCAATTGGAGCACCACACTTTGATTGGCCCATTCAGTCCGGCGTTGCGGAAATACACTAAAAATCGTGGATGGCACGGTTTCGGTTTTCACCGCAATGACCACCGTCCGGGCACCAATCAATTCGCGGATCTGCTGGGTCAGGTATTCAGCAAACTGTCTGGGATTTTCAGACAGTTCCAGAACTTTGCCTAAAATATCGTTAAAAATATGCGTGTATACTTTATCTTCCATGTCAAGGTGTTTCGTCAGTGCTTGATTCCGCAATTAATCGTTCGATCACTTTTTCCAGTTCACTTACCGAACCCGGATAAATATCGAGCGGAAGGCCCAGATAGTCGGAAATTTCGTCGAACAAATGTTGCTTTTTTTTCTGAATTCCGGTGTCGATATATACCAGTTTTTTATGCATTTCGCTCATAAACGGACGGATTGCTTTCGAAGTTTTAAAGCCCATATAATCGATGAATGCTTCCCTCCAGCGATCTGCCCATTCCGGAAGAAGGATAAATGCACCATCATTTCGTATTTGTTTGTATTTTCCGGTTCCGAGTAAAATTTCGCAGCAATTGATGCCGGGTGTACGTTTGATGTTCGGATTCTTTTCGTAATCGATCATACCCGCATGGCAATCGCCGTACAACAGGATGATCCTGAAATTTTTATATTCCTCAAGTTTGGCATCCAGCAAGGTTTGCAGTTCCTTCGGGTACATGTGGAGCATGGAGTTCAGGTAAACTACCGGAACCTTGATTTTTCCTTCCTCTTGCAAATGCTCCAGTTCGTATCGAAAAATGCTACACGCAATGATGACCAGGTTTGAAGGCATGTGTATGTTGTCTTTTAAAGGTTTAAAGGTTTAAAGTCCGAAGAAAAACCTCCAACAGCGATCTTCCATCTTCCATCTTCCATTTCCCGACTTCTGTCTTCCGTCTGTTTCCCTCTCCCTTCGACTCGCTACGAGGCTCAGAGAGCGCTTCTTCGGACTTCGGACTCCGAACTTCCGTCTTCCCCGTATTTCTTAAATCCCCGTATCGTATCAACCACGGCTTTAATCGTTTCAACCGGGGTGTCGTATGGAATATCGGCATTCGATGTGGCAAATATGAAATGTTTGTCCTCTTTTCGGTTGTTTAATATTTTCAAGGTGACTTCGTTTGCTTTTTCTATAGAAAGGTTCACAGAATTCGGCCCATCGAAATTACCCATTAAAACCAGATCATCGCCAATAATCCGGCGGGCTTCATTAAAACTTTCGGTCGGTTCCAATACGAATGCAATCACATTTGGCAGTTTGGCAAAGCGATCGATGAAAGGGATTAATTTGGCGCCTCCGTTATGAATTACAATCGGCCCTTTAATCTGCCTGAATGCCTCATGCAGATAGGGAATCAGTTGGGCGAATATTCTTTCTGTGATGATCATGGGGGTAGTGAAATTCACCGGAACAATTAAAAACGTAGCGCCTCTTTCAATAAACTCATTCCCCAGCCTGACAAAATGATCAATGGTCTTCTTCATTATTTTAGCAACATCTTCCGGATGAAAAAGCAGGGTGTCGATCCACATTTCAATCCCCATGAGCAATGCTGGCAAATCGGCAGGAGAATGGATCGGAGAAGCTATTGCCCGGGTTCCTTTATATTTTTCAGCCAGGAAGTCGGTTCCTTTCAGAAAGAACTGAATGGACTGAGATTTTTCGAAATCCGGACCTGGCAGACTATCTATTTGCGCCAGATTGGAAATAATGGGTTTCCTGACATTGGGTGCATACTTATTGAGGAATACCATTTCACTGCCAAAGGCTTCAGCCTCAATTGCGAATGAAAATGGAGTGATTACAATATCCGGGTCAAAGGTATTGACGACGGCATATTGCCCTTCCGCCCAGCGTTCCGGATCCCGGTAATACGAGTAGGTGTCGCTTTTTATCAAACTTGCTCCATAAAGCGAAAGCAACATGGTGAATGGCTGGTAGTCAGCATCGGCGCCGGTTACGGTAGCTAAGACTCGTTCCAGACTGTTCATAAGCGATGAATATTAACAGTTATAACTCATTCTTCAGTAATAGATCAGCAAACAAATCAGGCGCTTCAATTGCGGTATCTGCCGTTCCGTCGCCGCCAACTTCGGCCACCATTTCGGGTCTGAGTTTAAAGATTGCCCCTCCGACAGCCAGTTTAATTTTTCCGGATAGATTATGTTTTTCAAGCTCCTGCCTCACTTTCAGGATGTTTTTTGCGGTGGTGAACATCATCGCTGAGACCGCAATGATATCGGCCTGACATTCGATTGCTTTTTCGACAAAGAGTTCTGCCGGAACGTCAGTTCCGAGATCGATAATATTCCAGCCTGCAGTTTGCGCGTAAATGCCCACCAGACGGCGCCCCAGTGGATGAAAGTCGTCTTCCACATTTCCAAGGATGATGGTTCCTTTTGTTTTGGCCATGGAACTATTAAATTCAGGATTCTTTGCGGCAACCAAATAAAACTCTTCTGCAACTTTTCCACTGAGATAACCATGTGCCAGCGAAAGTTTTCCCTGCATCCAGAGTTTTCCCCAGCTTACCAGCATCGGTTCAAGAACATTAAAGATTACATCCCGGAAACTGGTTTGTTCCGACCAGGCAGCAAGCAGTTGAACTGCCTTGTCTTTTTCGCCATCATTAATTAATCTGGCGATTATTTCTTGCTTTTTTTTCGCATCCATGATGTTGTCTAAATAGATGGTAAACTCACTTAAAGTACTAAGATACTACAAACTTGCCATATTGATACTACTTCAAAATAAATAAATAAGATCGTAACCAGGCAAATGGAAAAAGGATTCCGCTTGCCTCGAAACGAAATCCTTTTTGATGTATGCTTTTCCCAATTCGGAGAACTATTTTGCCGGAATATTCTTCAGCGTTTCGACCAGAAAAGCCCAGAACTTGCCAACCGATTCAATATTGACTTTTTCGTCCGGTGAATGAGGGAAACGGATGGTTGGGCCGAGCGAAATCATGTCCCAGTTTGGATAGGTTCCGCCCAGAATACCACATTCCAGCCCGGCATGAATGGCTTTAATTTCGGGAACCCGGCCAAATTGATTTTCATAGATTCTGAGCATGGTTTTCAGGATCGGCGATTCCAGATTGGGTTTCCATCCCGGATAGCCACCAGTCAGTTTTACCTCAGCACCTGCCAACGTAAAAACCGATTCCAGCCTTGAACCAAGTTCTGCACGAGAGGTATCGACCGAACTGCGCATCAGGCATGAAATACTGATTTTTTTCGTATCGTTGTTCGATTTCACAATGGCTAAGTTTGTCGAGGTTTCAACTAGTCCGGCCATGCTATCGCTCATCCGGATCACTCCGTTCGGACAGGCCACAATCGCATGCGTCAGATTAATCTGGGTGGGTTCGTCTATCAGGAAGACAGGCATTTCGGTTTTCGAAAGTTCGATTTTCAGGGTAGGTTCGGTAGCCGACAATTCACGTTTGATCACATTGGTTATCCCGGCAACCAGGCCAACCAGTTTATCGGCTGTTTCGTACGGAACGGTTACAATTCCGAATGCTTCGCGCGGAATGGCATTGCGCAGGCTTCCGCCATTGATCGACGACAAGCGCATGCCACAAACTTTGTGGGCTTCTTTCAATACCCGGAAGAAAACCTTGTTGGCATTTCCACGCCCCAAATGAATATCTACTCCAGAATGACCGCCTTTTAAGCCAGTTACGTTCAGTTTGAACCCGATTGATTCGGCAGGAACCGGCACTTCGGTGTAATTAAAAATAACGTTGGCATCCTCGCCTCCGGCGCAACCCACATACAATTCGCCTTCGTCTTCCGAATCGGTGTTGATCAGGATATCGCCCCTGAGCCATCCGGCTTCCAGCCCGATCGCGCCGTCCATCCCGGTTTCTTCAGTGGCGGTAAATAAGCCTTCAACGGGGCCATGTGCCAGATTCTTCGAAGCCAGAACCGCCATGATGGCTGATACGCCAATTCCGTTGTCGGCGCCAAGTGTGGTTCCGTTCGCCCTTACCCACTCGCCGTCGACCATGGTTTCCAGCGGATCAGTGACAAAATCGTGAACTTTGTCGCTGTTTTTCTGCGGAACCATATCTAAATGTCCCTGAATGATTACCCCTTTTCGTTTTTCCATTCCCGGGGTGGCTGGTTTTCGGATGATCACATTTCCGGATTTGTCCTGAACCGTTTCGAGACCGAGGTTCTTTCCGAAGTCAAAAATGAACTTTCTGATTTGTTCCTCGTGATGCGAAGGACGCGGTATCCGCGTCAACTGGTAAAAATTTTCCCATAATTCAACGGGATTTAATTTTGAAATTTCGTCGTTCATATAGTTGTTTTAATAAATAGATTTCTTCCTGAAATACAGCTTCTAAAAGTACAATTATTCCCTGTTGTTCCTGATTAAAACAATAAAAAAACCTGCATCCGTTTTGTCGAATGCAGGTTCTTTCAATTTACCACGTTCAATTCCTGAATTAGTTACTGATGTTGGGTTTCTCCAGGCCATATCCTTTTTTACGGTCTTCAGCTTTTAAAAGGAAAGCAAACAGGATGGCAAGTACACCAAAACAGGCAAATATCAACATCGGGAACATGTAATTGTACTGGGTAATTGTTTGCTCTTTGCCATCTACCATTTTTTGAACTGTGCCAGTGATGCAATATTTATCCAGAACAACCCCGATTAGCAAAGGAACTCCCATAATGCCCCAGTTCTGTACCCAAAAGGTCATCGAATAAGCGGTTCCCAGCTTGCTGTGAGGAATAATCTTAGCAATGGATGGCCACATGGCCGAAGGCACCATTGAAAAGGCGACACCTAAAACCATGACCAATCCGATGGCGACTGTGAAGTTATTTAAGGAAGGTATCGAGAACAACAAATGAACACAAACCAGCAAAACAGAACCAATGATCATGATGGTTGCACCTTTCCCTTTTTTATCGAAGAGGCTGCCAAAAACCGGAGTCAGCAACAAAGCGCTTAATGGGAGCAAGGCCGGAATATAACCAGCATTTGCATCCGAAATTTCAAATTTCTGAACAATCATATTGGTGGCATATTTTATAAACGGGAAGACGGCCGAATAAAATAAGACGCACAAAATGGTAATGTACCAAAACGCTCGGTTCTTGCCTATTTCAACAATGTCGGCGAATTTGAATTCTTCTTCGGCAAGCACTCCGGCATCGGCTTCTTCCTGATCCAATCTGCGATCCATAAACGTAAACAGGATAAAAACCAGCATTCCGATCCCCAGTAAAAAGAGCGAAAGAACGACTGGCGCACTGATATTTCCCGTTAACCGGATCAGCGGAATTGGAGTAAACATAGCCAAAGCAGTTCCAATACGTCCGGTTGAGGTATTCAAGCCAATGGCCAGCGCCATTTCTTTTCCGCGGAACCAACGAACAACTGCTTTGTTGGCGGCAATTCCAAACATTTCGCAACCTACCCCAAAAATCGCAAACCCAAAACCGGCCACCACAGCTGATTTTGCTGAGGGGGCAATTACCTGGTGCGAGAAGATTGTCAATTCGTACATTCCGGAAATATGGCCTGAGATGGCCCAGTATTTTATGAAACCGCCGATCAGCATAATTCCGATCGAAAGTATTCCGGTAAACCGAACTCCCATTTTATCCAAAATCATTCCGCTGAAAACGAGCATCAGCAAAAACACATTGAACCAGCCGTAACCACTGGTAAAAAAGCCATAATCGGAGGCTGTCCAATTCAGACCAGCTTGCAGCCTTTCCTGTAACGGGGCCATGGCATCGGTCAGGTAATACATACACATCATAGTAAACGACACGAGTCCAAGCATGAACCAGCGTGCGGATTTCGAGTCGCGGAGCGATTTTTTAATTTCCTGCATCTTTTATAAGTGAGATAGTTTTTATTGAAATTTATTTTTGAGTTTCGGTGGGTTTGTTCATTTCGGTAATCGACTTAACTGCTCCGGTCGACGGATAAAATTCCAACCGGTACGATCCGTCGAGCAGATTTTCAGGAATTGGGGCAATTGAACCAAATTGTGCGATTGCAGTGCGAGCCCCTGCCAATTGGGTACTTCCGTCCAGAACGCGGATTTCGGCCATACCGGGCATCCGGTAAAACAATCCGCTCTTTCCGGCATTCGGATTTTCGGAAGTGCTCAGTCCGGATTGCTTTGTGGCCAGGTTTTCCGATTTGTTTACTTCAATCAGGATTGGACGGCCCGACAAATCAGACTTGGGCAAAACGCCCCGGTCTTCGCTGAACCTGAAAAAGACTTCGCCCTTGGCTGTTTTTGCTCCGGGCACAAAATCGAAACTGAAGGTGTACGATTGTTTTGAGGATTTTCCAATAAAGAGTGAAAGGTAATTTGCTTCCATTTTCCCCAATTCGGAAGTCATCACTTCAAACGATTTGCCATCAGGAAGCGGCTCGTCGTCGGCATTGGTGAGCAGTGCAAAACGTGAATTCCGGAGATTAAATATCGTTTCGGCAGCTTCGGCGGCTTTCTGGTCGATATTTTTCGAAACCATCTTGAAATTTTTGGTCGAGTCGGCCGGAGAATAAAAACTCCAGATCGACAAATCATCGAATTTGACCTGATCTTCCAGGTTTTTGGTCAGGAAAGTTTGGGTCTGAATTTCAGTCTTTCCCGGTTTTACCTCTGCATTTATTCCGGCGAGTATTCCCGATTCGGTCATGCTGACCAATTGAGCCGCAGGTCCGATTGCTTTGTGCACCTGCTCAGGATCAGGTTCGCTAAAGACTTCGATCTTCATATCATCCAGGTTCCAGCGATCGGCATCGGCTGAAGGCGCATTATCGATGCCCAGCATCTTTTGGGCATAAATCTGGAACGGGCCGTGTACAAATCGTTCGCGGGTGGCATTTATCTGAATTCGGATTCCGGTTTGCGGCAAGGCATAAACCACTCCTTCAAGCGGTGCACCGGCAGTACCCGGGGCTTCCTTCTTTTTGTCGTCTTTTGGTGCGGCCAGAATTGAAACTGCAAAAAGCGACAGCGCCAGTGTGAATATGGAAAGTTTCATGGGTAATTTTTTATTAAGGTTTTCAGAAATGATGAATATCTCCCGAAAATTGATTCCAATCAGCTTCAGGAGGTAATAATAAAACCCAAAAGTAGCCAAAATATTATTCGAGCAGCAGAAAAGCCGCTCCGATCTGATTTATTATATCCCCGGCGATCAGTGCATGTTGTCCGAATTCTATTGCTGCCCGATCACCAGCCAGACCATGCAGGTAAACTCCGATCAGAGTTGCATCTTCCGGCGAATAATTTTGAGCCAGCAAACCCAAAATGATTCCGGTTAAAACATCGCCACTGCCCCCTGTTGCCATCCCCGGATTACCGGTGGTATTGAAAAATACCGTGCCATCGGGAAGAGTGATGCAGGTATGTGCTCCTTTTAAAACCAAAATGATTTTGTATTTGACAGAAAACTGAATTTGAATCTGCAGCCGCTGAAAGGAATTGATGGTTTTCCCGGCAAGACGTTCAAATTCTTTGGGATGTGGCGTCAGGATGGAATGTTCAGGAAGGAGGTTTAACCAATCCTTGTTTTCAGACAGGATATTGAGGGCATCGGCATCGATGATCAGTTTTGGAGGTTTTGCCTGAAGTAATTTGTGGAATGCAAGTTGTGTTTCCGGTTTTTTATCCAACCCGGGACCGATTCCAATTGCTGAATAAGATGATAATTCAGGTAATTCGGAGAAAACAGTTTCCGATGGATCGATTGAGGTCATGGCTTCGGGTACCGAGATTTGAATGATCTCGTGACCTAATCGGGGAACTTGAGCGGTCAGCAAACCAACTCCAGCCCGCAAACAGGCTTTCGACGACAGCACCGAAGCGCCCATTTTTCCATAACTTCCGGCAATAAGCAAAGCATGCCCGTAACTGCCTTTGTGAGAAAATTTCGGACGTTTCCGTATGGTTCCTGAAAGGTACGTTTTGGTCAGGCTATAGAATTTACTTTCTGTCTGTAAAATTGCTTCAGGATGCAAGCCAATTGGTAGAACTTCCCAAACCCCAACATAATCAGCATTCTCAGGAAAAAAGAAACTGATCTTCGGGAACTGGAAAGAGAGTGTATACGTGGCTCTGATCACTGCTGTAAAATCATTTTGCGAATTGTCTTCGCCAAAGAGACCGCTTGGAATGTCGATCGAAATGACGGTCGCACCGGATTGATTAATTCTTTCTGCAATCTTTTTGGCCAGACCTGTCAGCGGTTTGTTTAATCCAGAGCCAAACAGACCGTCAATCACGATTCCTCCGGAAGGAATTTCAGGAATCGATTTTTCGGATTGAATGGTTCTGATCCGGACTAAATCCTGCTCTTCCAGCCTTTTCAGGTTAATCGCGGGATCGTCTTTCAGTTGGTGGCCAAAGTCGGACAGAAAGACGGTGCATTCAGCCAGACCTTCGGCAAGCTGGCGTGCTACTGCCACAGCGTCGCCGCCATTGTTGCCGGGACCCGCGAATATATAAAACGGATGGTCGTTGCCAATTTTCTGAAGAATCCAGTCGGTGATACGCTGAGAAGCCCTTTCCATCAGGTTGACAGACGATACAGGTTCATCTTGAATGGTCAACCGGTCGATTTCGGCGATTTGTTGACAAGTGAAAAGTTTCATAAGATCAAGTTTAAAGTCAAAAGTACAAAGTTTAAGGTGAATAATCCCAGGGCTTGAAAGAATACTTCAGGTGCTTTCAGAAGAAGTATTATCCAAATATTTTTCATTTTTGCATGATTTTTCACCAGTTGCACGGCTTAAAAACTTGTTTATATTTGTCAGCATTGCAAAAACTCAGTTAACTAACAAACCATTTATTAATCAGAAAAATTCAGAATATGTTTAAAGATCACCCAAAGGGATTATTAGCGGCGGCTCTGGCAAATATGGGAGAACGCTTTGGTTTTTATACCATGATGGCAATACTCGTTCTTTTTTTGCAGGCAAAATTTGGTTTGTCAGGTGTAAATGCCGGAATTATTTACTCCATTTTCTATTTTTCCATTTACATTTTAGCCTTTGTCGGAGGTTTGATTGCTGATAAAACCAGGAACTATAAAGGCACAATCCTGACTGGTATCATTTTGATGGCGGTCGGATATTTCCTAATCGCTATTCCTTCTCCAACGCCAACGCCAAACAAAACTCTTTTCCTGACATTGACCTGTATCGGTTTGTTTGTCATCGCTTTTGGAAATGGTTTGTTTAAAGGAAATTTGCAGGCCCTGGTCGGTCAGATGTATGATAGTCCTCAATATGGGAAAATGAGAGATTCAGGTTTTTCACTTTTTTATATGTTTATTAATGTCGGTGCTATTTTCGCTCCGCTTGCTGCCATTGGTGTTCGGAACTGGTGGTTGGAAAAGCATGGTTTTCAATATAATGCAGATATTCCTGCATTGTGTCATGCCCATTTGGATGGGACGATCAATTCGGCTGCTTCTGAATCACTGACACACCTGGCAAATAAGGTAAGCGCAGCACCGGTAGCCGACATGACTGCATTTGCCAAGGATTACCTAAATATTTTTACCACCGGGTTTCATTATGCTTTTGGAGTTGCCATATTAGCCATGGCCATTTCTCTGGTAATCTATATCGTGAATAAGAAGAACTTTCCAAACGCAAAAAAAGTGGTTGTCGGTGCGGCAATTGATCCGGATGCCATTCATATGGACGTTAAAGAAGTGAAACAACGTTTATCTGCTTTGTTTGCTGTCTTTGGTGTTGCAATTTTCTTTTGGCTATCTTTTCATCAAAATGGATTAACCCTGACTTTTTTTGCGAAGGAATATACCGATTTAAGCAGCATGAAAGTTTCTTTTGGCAACCTGACCTTGCAAGGCGCTGAAATTTTTCAATCCATCAATCCGTTCTTTGTGGTATTTTTAACTCCCATTGTTTTAGCCTTTTTTGGATGGCTGAGAAGAAATGGAAAGGAGCCTTCCACGCCCCGAAAAATTGCCATCGGTATGGGTATAGCAGCATTAGGGTTCCTCGTCATGGCTGTTGGTTCATACTTTAGCAATCTTCCTTTACATTCGGCAATCAACCCTGCGGAAGGTGGCGTTCCTTTGGCTGAAAGTTTAAAAGTAACACCGTTTCTGTTGATTCTTACTTATTTTACTTTGACTGTTGCTGAGTTATTTATCAGCCCTCTTGGAATTTCATTTGTTTCTAAAGTTGCTCCTCCGCAATACCAGGGAGTAATGCAGGGAGGATGGCTTGGTGCCACTGCCATTGGTAATTCGTTGCTGTTTGTCGGGGCTGTTTTATACGATAGTATTCCAATCTGGATGACCTGGTCTTTGTTTGTTGTAGCCTGTACGATTTCTATGTTTACGATGACATTTATGCTGAAATGGCTCGAACGGGTAGCCAAATAGTCCGGATGTTATTTCGTATGGTTCAATTGTAAAAAACCGGAACAACGAACCAATAAAAAATATACTTTTGAAGGAGTAGCCTGGGCTGCTCCTTTTTTTGTCAATCCAATTACGAAATCAAACCCTATGCGTAGTAATATCGTGAAAATCTGGATCATTCTGGCGATTTGTATTGGCATAAGTTCTTGTACCATCCATCCGGCAAAAAAAGAAGTTCCGCCTAACTTTCAGCCTTTCTTTGAGGAATATGGCGTTGAGGGATGTTTCCTCCTGTATGATGTAAAAAACGATATTTATCAGATTTACAATTCAACCCGTTGCGAACAGGGATTTCTGCCTGCCTCAACGTTTAAAATACTTAATTCACTGATTGGACTGGAAACCGGAGTTATTACTGATGAAAACATGGTAATCCCATGGGATGGAACTGTTCGTTCGGTGGAGGAGTGGAACAGGGACCATACCATGGCGTCAGCTATTCAGTTTTCGGTTGTCCCATACTTCCAGGAAGTTGCCCGCCAGATTGGTCCCGAAAGGATGAAGGAAATGGTGGATGATTCGGATTACGGAAGAATGGACATTTCCAAAGAAACGATCGACCGTTTCTGGCTTTGGGGCAATTCCCGCATCACACCCTGGGAACAGATGAATTTTTTACTTCACTTTTACACCAATAAACTGCCATTTTCAAAGGAAAACGTTGATTTGGTGAAAAAGCTGATTATCCTGAAACAAACTGACAAATGGACTTTCCGCGGAAAAACCGGGATGACCATTCAGGACGATAAAAATATTGGCTGGCTGGTGGGCTACCTCGAAGAAAATGACAATGTCTGGTTATACGTCTGTAATATGGAATCAGGCATCGATAATACCGAAAAATTTAAGGAAAGCCGACGCGGAATTACCGATAAAGTCTTTCAATCAATGGGGCTGATGGAAGAGTAAAAAGTAATCAGTGTTCAGTCACAGTTCTCAGTTCCCATTGCTGATTACTGAACACTGCGACTGATAACTTTCTTATCTTTTCACCTCCACCAAGGCTCCGGTAATAATTTTGTCCACCACATCTTCGTCCAGCAGAGTGGTGATGTCACCGAGATTGGAAGCATCGCCTTCGGCTACTTTCCGGAGTATCCGGCGCATAATTTTTCCTGAACGGGTTTTTGGCAATCCAGGAACTAATTGGATGAGATCAGGTCTGGCAAACGGTCCGATCATATTGGAAACAGCCATCTTGATGCTTTTCCGGATACCTTCCTCACCACCGGTAGAAAGCTCACCGCATACGACAAATGCGTAAATTCCCTGGCCCTTGATGGAATGTGGGTATCCAACAACTGCTGATTCGTTCACCAACGGGTGAGCGTTGATAGCATTCTCAATTTCGGCAGTTCCAAGCCGATGACCCGAAACATTGATCACATCATCGACACGTCCGAGAATCCGGTAGTAGCCATCTTCATCGCGCTGTGCTCCGTCTCCGGTAAAATAAAGATATTTAAAGGTTGAAAAGTAGGTTTCCCTAAACCGCTCATGATCTCGCCAAATCGTACGGGCAATTCCCGGCCACGGAAATTTAAGACAAAGATTTCCTTTTACACTGTTTCCGGTTAGTTCTTTCCCTTCACCATCGACGATAACAGGCTGAACCCCGGGAAGTGGAAGCGTGGCAAACGATGGTTTGGTCGGGATAATTCCGGGAATGGGACTGATCATCACGCCACCGGTTTCGGTTTGCCACCAGGTATCGACAATCGGACATCGGTTACGACCAATGTGATCGTGATACCAGTGCCATGCTTCCTCGTTGATGGGCTCACCAACAGTTCCAAGCACTTTTAGCGACGATAAATCTTTATCGCTGATGTGTTCCATTCCCAAAGCGAGTAATGAACGGATGGCTGTTGGAGCTGTGTAAAACTGGTTCACTTTATGTTTGTCAACCACATCCCAGAATCGTCCGGCATCGGGCCAGGTTGGGATTCCTTCAAACATCAGGGTTTTTGCACCATTCAGCAAAGGTCCGTAGACGATGTAGGAATGCCCGGTGACCCAGCCTATGTCCGCAGTGCAAAAATATATGTCACCTGCATTGTATTGAAAAACATTTCGGAAAGTATAAGCTGTATAAACCATATAACCTCCTGTAGTATGAACAATTCCTTTGGGTTTGCCGGTCGATCCGGAAGTGTAAAGAATGAACAGATCATCTTCGGCATCCATTTCCACTGCCGGACAGATATCTGATTGTCCCTGAATGGCATCGTGCCACCAGATATCCCGTCCTTTGGTCATTTTGACATCCGAATTGGTTCGTTGGTAGACGACGACAAAATCTACACAGGAGCAACTTTCCAATGCTTCGTCAACTATTTTTTTGAGGGGAGTTATTTTTTCGCCCCGAAAACCACCATCTGCAGTCAATACAACTTTCGCTTCAGCATCGATAATTCGGTCGGCCAGTGAAGCCGCTGAGAAACCGGCAAAAACCACAGAATGTATGGCACCAATCCGGGCACAGGCCAGCATGGCGATGGACAATTCAGGAATCATAGGCATATAAATCGCCACACGGTCACCTTTTTGAACGCCCAATCCCTTGAGTGTATTGGCGAATTTATTGACTTCCCGGTGCAACTCAGAGTAACTCAGCATCCGGGTCTGTTCTTCCGGATTGTTTGGCTCCCAAATGATGGCGGTCTGATTACCGATGGTATATAAATTCTGCTCGAAAATATTCTCCGTTATATTCAGCTTGCCTCCTGAAAACCATTTTATAGAAGGACCTTCAAAGTCCCACTCGAGAACCTTATCGCAACGCTTGTGCCAGTAAAAACCTTCGGCAACTTCGGCCCAAAAGGCTTCCGGATTGGCAATACTTTTTTGATATTCGTGAATGTAACCGCCTAAACTGTGAATTTTTGGTACCATCTGTCTGTGAGTTTATAAAAGATTTTCAAGTCTGAAATATCAGAACAATAACAAGCCAGATGAATTTTGGTTGAAAATGGGAAACTTTGATTTCAGGCATTCAAAATGATTCAGGATTTCGTTCCGGCGACGAAATCATTTCTTTCAGAAACCACCATCTGAATCAAAAACCTTCTGAAAAAATATTTACTCACACAAATGTCACAGAGCGAAACATTTGGTTAAATTTAAGGTTATAATATTGACTCAGAAAACATCTATATTTTCACTTTCATAAAAATACAAAAAAATGAAAACCATAAATCCGTCAAAACCCATACTGGTAACCGGAGGCACGGGCTACCTGGCTTCCTGGATTGTTAAGCTATTATTGGATGAAGGTCATGAAGTCCGGACAACTGTCCGGAACTTGGCGCAAAAAGACAAGTATTCGCACCTCACGGCATTGGCTGTAAAGAGCAAAGGTGTGCTTCAGGTTTTTGAGGCCGATCTCCTGAATGTGGGAAGTTTTTCCGAAGCAATGGCCGGATGTGAACTGGTAATTCACACCGCATCTCCTTTCAAAGTTTCAGGTATAAAAAACGGGCAAAAAGAACTGGTTGAACCAGCCCTGGAAGGAACCCGCAATATCATCGAATCGATCAATAAAACAGAAAGTGTAAAAAGACTGGTTCTGACTTCAAGTGTGGTGGCCGTATACGGCGATGCGGTTGACATGGCAAAAACCAAAAACGGAATTTTTACCGAAAACGACTGGAATTTTTCAAGTACAGCCAAACATCAGCCTTATTCTTATTCGAAAACGGTTGCCGAAAAACTTGCCTGGGAAATGGCCGGAGAGCAAACTCGATGGGATTTACTGACGATCAATCCGGGTTTTATCATCGGGCCATCGTTGAGTAAACGAACCGATTCGACGAGTATTGACATCATGATTCAATTGGCGGATGGCAAATTTAAAACCGGAGTACCTTCAGGGAAAATGGGAACGGTCGATGTGCGCGATACTGCAAAAGCACATATTTTGGCTGGGTATAGCCTCACAGGGTCAGGAAGGCATATTTGTGTTTCTGATCACAACGATTTTCTGGATTTTGCCAATGTGATCCGGAAAAAATATCCACAATATCCATTGCCAAAATCGTACGTGCCAAAGTGGCTGTTTTCCTTGATCGCACCTATGATCGGATTCACACGGAAATATGTGAAACTTAATGTCGGCATCGATATCAGGTTTGATAACTCCTATATCAGGAAAGATCTCGGTTTGGAGTTTACTCCATTTGAAACGTCCATTTCAGACCATTTTGAGCAGTTGCTCCGCGACGGAATTATTGAAAAAAGGTAAAATGGGAAAGATTGCCATAGTTATAGGCGCCTCCGGGCTTGTTGGTCAGCAATTGGTCAACCAGTTGCTTTTCCATTCACAGTTTGACAAAGTTCGGATATTTGTCCGTCACCGAACGAGGTTTATTCATCCGAACCTGGAAGAGAATATCATTGACTTTAACGAATTTGACCAATGGAAGCATCTGGTACAGGGCGATATTCTTTATTCAACCCTTGGGGCCACAATCAAAGCCGCAAAGTCCAAAGAAAATCAGTACCGGGTTGATTTTACCTATCAGTACGAATTTGCCAAAGCAGCTGCTGAAAACGGAGTTTCGGGCTATGTTTTAGTGTCTTCCATGGGTGCAAGTCCAAAATCTTCGGTCTTTTATTCCCGGATGAAGGGCGAACTTGAAGCTGCGGTTGAGAAGCTCAGCTTCAGGAAATGCCTAATTTTTCGTCCTTCCATTTTGGATGGAAACCGTCATGAGCGAAGGGTAGGAGAAAAGATTGGTCTGCTTGTCAGTCATTTTCTAACCCGGGTTATTCTGAAAAAATATAAACCAACTCCGGTTGGCCTTTTGGCAGCGAAAATGATCCGAATGTCAGTGGATCAAAGCACGGGATTTCGTATCGTGGAAGGACTTGACATATTTAAGGATTAAATAATTCAACCAAAAGCCTTTTCGTTCGTTAATTATCGAAACGATTTAAAACAAATAGAATGTATTCAGGAATTTTAGTTTTACACAATACGTTGAGATGGGTTCTTTTGCTAAGTATGGCAATCACATTGTTTAAATATCTGGCCGGATGGATGGGCAACCAGCCATGGAAAAAGCTGGACAATGTTCTCGGAATCGTTTTCACCTCCTTGATGGATGTTCAGTTACTGATCGGTTTGACGCTCTATTTTTTCCTGAGTCCGGTTACCAAACTGGCACTTTCCGACTTTGTGGCAGCCATGAAAGTCGACAAGCTCCGTTTTTTCGCTGTTGAGCATTTAAGCATGATGCTGATCGCTGTTGCATTGGTGCATATCGGACGTGCCAAATCAAAAAAGGCAAAAACTGATCAAGGAAAATTCAAAATTGCTTCTGTTTTTTTTCTTTTAGCTCTGGTCATAATACTCGCGGCAATACCTTGGGGAAGAACCTAGTCCACCCAGCATTCGGTTGAAAGTAATTTAGTGCCGGCAATGGAATTTCTGAAGAGATTCTTTTGGCGGTATTTTTTTTGTTCAGAAATCTGAACCTTTCGTTTTTGAAGTGTACTGAATTGAAAAAAGTATGTTCTTCACAAAAAGGAAATATTTGATTTTGATCCTGCTCATCAGTTTATTAATTTGGGGTTTCATTCTGATAAGTGGCGGAGGTTCATCTGATCCGAATGTCTTTAGCGAAGATATTTTTAGTTTCAGGCGTATTACCCTGGCTCCGTTTGTTATCATTGTTTCGTACATTAGTTTAATTTGGCTCATCTTAAAAAAATCCTCGAATTGATATTCTGCAGAAAAAATAGAATAAAGAGCGATGCAGAGTTGATGCAACGGATTGTCTCAGGCGATCTGGCAGCTTTCAGCGAACTTTACCTTCGGTATAAAGACCGGATGTACTATTATTTATACCGCATGCTGGGAAATTCGGCCGAACAGGCCAACGATTTCCTGCAGGAGCTTTTCATGAAAATTATCGAAAGGCCTGAAAGCTATGACTCCTCTTATTCGTTTAAAACCTGGTTGTATTCGGTTGCCAATAATATGTGTAAGAATGAATTCCGCAGGTGTGTTGTCAGGCAAGAATACCGTGAATTTGAATCTTTGCAGCCAAAGCTCGATTTTATGAATGAACCACGCATCGAACCCGAGAAAATCATTGAGAAAATATTTATGACTCTGGACGATTTGGGAGAAGAACACCGTTCAGCATTTTTACTTCGGTTCCGGGAAGGATTTTCGATCCGGGAAGTGGCTGAAATTTTGAGTCTCCCCGAAGGTACGGTGAAATCACGGCTTTTTTATGCAAAGAAGATGATTTCAGAAAGACTTAATTACCTTAAAAGTGAGATTGAATTTTAAAAACATTTTATCATGAAAAATAGGAATCAGGATCAGTTTTTCAACAATCTTCTTTGGAACGATCATGTAGGTGAACCAAACAAGGCCGTTGAGGATCGGCTTAATTATTCATTTTTACTGAAGAACAGCAACTCTAAGATCAGGCAAAATTCCTTTGTAAACTTTTTTGGGTGGATATTTTCTGCTCAGAGCATGGGTTTGAAAGCCGGTTTGGTATCAGTTGTTTTATTCATTTCGGTAATGAATAACCCAATTGACATTGAATCAACCAGAATACCCGGAAGTGATTCCATCACCAATCAACGATTCCTGCTGGCCGACAGTACAAATTTCAATCAACCGATTGATTCTTTGCGAAAAGATAGTCTGAATTAGAATTCCAAAATAATTGCTATTTTTATAAGGTATTGCGGGTTCTGTAGAGTTAGGTGATTACAGAATAAAAACCCCAATCCTTTCATTCGATGAATACATCATCCTTAATTTATCCGGAATTGATTGATCTACTTGATGAATATCCGGATTCTGCATTGGCCACCGTTATCAACACCGTGGGATCGACTCCGCAAAAGGCAGGAAACTCTGCGCTTATTGGGGCAAACGGATTATTGTCAGGTACGGTCGGTGGAGGAATGACTGAACTGAAAGTGGTTCAGCAATCACAATTACTCACGGAATCTAAGAAATCAGGTCTTTTTTCTTTTGAACTGCATGGTGAAATTGCCACAGGAAGCGAATCTATTTGCGGTGGAAATATGACGATTCTGATCGATGCTAATCCTTTGCTGCAACTTCCCGTTTTCAGACAAATAAAAAGCAACCTTGAACTACATATTCCCGGAGTATTGGTGACTTGGCTTAATAAATCAGAAAAGGAAAAAACAGGTATTTCCCGATGTTGGTTTACAAAAGATAATGAACACTTCATTCCGGCTGAATGGGGGAAAACAGTGGTTACGGAAGTTCTCAGGATGCTTAAGAATCCACACCCGTGTTGTCAGGTTATTGAGATGAAAGATCAGGAATCCGGTCTGGATGACCTTGTTTTTTTGGAATGCCTTTTACCTAAACCAACATTAATTATTTCGGGAGCCGGGCACATTGGACAGTCGCTGACTCTTTTGGGTAAATTCCTTGGATTTGAAGTCATTGTTTGGGACGATCGTCCTGAATATGCAAATCAAACCAAAATTCCTGAAGCCGATGTGGTTTTGTCCGGAACGGTCGAAGAAAGTCTGGGACAGATTGTAATTCTGGATGATTCTTTTTTGGTTATTGTAACCAAAGGCCATAAAAGCGACGCAGAAATCTTGCGAAAATTCATTGGTTCGAAAGCAGCTTATATTGGCATGATTGGCAGCAAGGCGAAAGTGAAGCAGATGAAAGATTCCTTTCTTGAAAACCGATGGGCAACTCCTGATGAGTGGAGCCGCATTTATACTCCGGTGGGTCTGGATATCGGGGCGAAAACGGTGGAGGAGATTTCGGTCAGTATTGCAGCACAGCTGGTTAAAGTCAGAAATCAAATCGCGGTCAGCCATGGATGAGGTTTGGGCCATTGTGTTGGCCGCAGGCCTGTCAACCCGAATGGGAACACAGAAATTACTCTTGCCTGTCGAAGGAAAAACGATGGTTGAGAAGGTGATCGAAAATATTCTAAATTCGGGAATTAATAACGTGTTGGTGGTTTTGGGAGCTAACCCTGACGAAATAACTGAAGCTCTTAAATCGTGGCCTGTCAGGACCGTCTGGAATGAAAATTTTCGGGAAGGAATGCACACCTCCGTAATTTCAGGAGTGAAATCATTGCCAGTCAATGCCGGCGCCACTTTGATTTTTTTAGGAGATCAGCCGTTTATTCCGGTGAATGCTGTACAAAAGGTTGTTGAAGCCTGGAAAAACTCTGAAAAAGGAATTGTAATTCCATTGTTTAACGGAAAACGCGGCCATCCACCTTTATATGACCTGAAATACCGGGATGAATTATCAAACCTGGATCCGGAAGTGGGACTAAAGTCAGTTGCCAGAAAATTTCAGGAAGATATTTTTGAAGTGGAAACTTTTTGTCCGGAAATCGTAAGAGACATAGACACTAAATCGGACTATTTGAACGAAATCAATAAATCTAAAGAAAATGGCAGAGATCATTCATTTTGAGCTTAACGGGAAGAATGTGGAAATCCCGCTTGAAAAAGGCCAGACTTTGCTCTGGGCACTGAGGACGAATTTCAATCTGACCGGAACAAAATACGGTTGCGGAGAAGGTTACTGCGGAGCCTGTACTGTAATAATGGACGGTGAAGCTGTACGGTCGTGCGGCATATCTATGGAAGATGTGGCCGAAAAAAAGATTACTACCATCGAAGGAATGTCAGTGGCCGGAAAATTACATCCGGTGCAGCAAGCCTTTGTTGATCACGATGCCTTGCAATGCGGTTTCTGCACTCCGGGCATGATCATGAATGCTTACGGTTTTTTACTGAAAACGCCCAGACCAACCAGAGCCCAGATTATCGAAGGGATGGAAGATAACCTATGCCGCTGTGGCGCTCACACCCGGATCATCGAAGCCATTGAATCAGCCTCCAAAGTAATGAAAGTGTAAAAATAATGACCATGAAAAAAAATACAAGCTATCGGGATGAAGTTCCTGAAAACAATCCAACTTTTGAGGTTAACCGGAGGGATTTTGTAAAACTTCTGGGTGGCGGTTTATTCATTTATTTTCAGTTTGGCAATTTTTTAAGCGGGTTAGCTTCCGAAGCATCTCAGCGAAGGTCACTCCCAAGTGATTACAATGCCTTTATACACATTGCTGAAGATGGCACGGTCAACTGTATGGTTGGAAAAATCGAGATGGGACAGGGAATTATCACTTCTTTTGCGCAAATGGTTGCCGATGAGCTTGATGCACCACTTGAAAGTGTAAGAATGGTGATGGGCGATACCGAATTGTGTCCTTATGATCAGGGAACCTGGGGGTCCATGTCAACCCGTTATCTGGGTCCGTCATTGCTTGGCGCAGTAGCAGAAGCCCGGGCAGTCCTGCTATCGCTTGGCGCTGAAAATCTTGGAGTGAAACCGGAAGAACTTGCCGTCGAAAACGGGGTAATTTTCATTAAAGACAAGAAGAATAAAAAAGTCAGCTTCGGGCAACTCACCAAAGGCAAGAAGATTGAAAAATATCTGGAAGTAAAACCAAAAGTGAAAGATTTCAGCGAATATAAAATCCGGGGTAAATCATTCAACCATGCTGACGGCATCGCTAAAGTAAAAGGAGAAGCACTTTATTCGGGTGATTTTAGAATGCCCGGAATGTTGTATGCCAAAATACTTCGGCCTCCATCACATGGTGCAACTTTGGTCTCAGCTGACACTTCGGAAGCTGAAAAACTGGAAGGAATCACCATCACCCGCGATAAAGAACTGGTAGCTGTTCTTCATCGTGATCCTGAAAAAGCGCAGGCTGCACTTACCAAAGTTAAGGCAGAATACAAGTTTGATGAAATGAAAGTGGATGACCAAACCGTTTTTAAACACATGCTGGAATTCCCATCTGAATCCAGGGTTGTGAGGAGCTCTGGGAATATTGAAGAAGGCAAAAAGAATTCAGACCTGATTACCGAAAGTGAATTTCAGAACAGTTATGTGGCGCATGCCGCCATGGAGACTCACACTGCACTCGCATATTTAGAGGGCGAAAAAGTAGTGGTCAGGGCATCAACACAAACTCCTTTTGGTACCCAGGATGAGATTGCCCGAGAACTGGGACTTGGCCTTGAAAAAGTTCGGGTGATTCCGCCATTTCTGGGCGGTGGATTTGGCGGGAAGACAGCTTTTCGTCAGGCGGTGGAAGCAGCCCGTTTGGCAAAAATCACCGGAAAGCCCATCATGGTGCAATGGACACGCAAGGAAACATTTTTCTATGATAATTTCCGCCCGGCAGCGGTCATAAAAATTACTTCAGGAACAGATAAAGCGGGTAAAATTTCGTTGTGGGACTATCACGAATATTTTGCAGGTGATCGGGGTTCGGATACCGTTTATGATGTACCCCATGCAAAAACTACCAGTTATTCAGCACGCGATGTTCATCCATTCCTAACCGGTGCATGGCGCGCCCCTGGAAACAATACCAATACTTTTGCACGTGAGTCACAGATCGAAATGATGGCCGCAAAAATCGGAGCCGATCCTTTGGATTTCCGGTTGAAAAATCTGAAAGATGAACGCATGATTGCTGTCCTGAAATCAGTTGCCGAACTGTTTGGCTGGACTCCTGCGAAATCACCAAGTGGGCGGGGATATGGCATTGCCTGTGGTTTCGACGCCGGAAGTTATGTTGCTCACATGGCTGAGGTCAAGGTGGATAAAGCGACCGGTAAAGTTCAGGTCATCAGGGTGGCCTGTGCACAGGAAATGGGCTACTGTATCAATCCGGAAGGGTCACTTATCCAATTGGAAGGAGGCATTACAATGGGCTTGGGCTATGCGCTGACTGAAGAAGTGAAATTCACTGGTGGTGATGTCCATACAACCAATTTTGGAAATTACCAGATACCGCAATTTTCGTGGTTGCCAAAAATTCAAACCAAAATTTTGGAAAGGAATGAACCTCCTCAGGGAGGTGGTGAACCTGGGATCATCAGCATGGGTGGTGTGATTGCCAATGCTGTTTATGATGCTTGCGGAGCCAGACTCTTCCAGCTTCCGATGACTCCGGAACGGGTTCTGGCTGCAATCGGAAAAATAAAATAACACTGGGAACCTGTAAGTAGAACTTCAACGTTAGAAAAAAGAAAGAGGGATTGGTGCTAAAAAGTCCATCCCTTGTTTTTTAAAATTTCCTGGTTGGTTTTGCTTCATTTCCGTTCCAATTCCTGCCAGTTTAAATTCGATCCAACATTTGGGTTATAGTTTGGGTTATCAGTCACAATGTATTCACCGTTGTTATTGCACCAGGCATGATTGTACCCACTGGGCAGTTCCACCTCATGCCCTTCATACGGATCGTAAAAGCGATTAATTCCCAGTGTATTATCACTGAATTTTTCGGAAACCTTGTCATAAACATTTCCACGGCTTTCAAACTGAGTTTGCTGCTCGGTTCTCATCTGGTCGCTCATCTGGCTCAGCATCCGGCTGAATTCGCCAACACTTTGGATCTGCCAGATCTGTTGTTTCGCCATGTATTCAATCAGGTTGCTGTATTTGGCATACCATTTTGGATTTAGTCTGAACGAGGAAGTGATGGTTTGGAAAATCCTGGTCTTATCTTCAAGTTTTCCTTTTTCACATTTAAATGAGAAGATATAGTCGACATACCAAAGGGTGTTGAAAAATGTGCCTTGCATCGAATTCACCGGGAAAGTCAGGTTTTCGACTACTGCATAGATTTCCTCTTCCATCCCGACCCCGTTTTTGGTATAACTGAACCTTATTTTAGCTCCCGAAGCGTCTGATTTGCCGATGCCTTGTGCTTGTTTCCCGGCGCCGAGCGCCTGTGCCAGTTCAGGAAGGTCGCTTTCCGAAATGATTTTGAAGTCCGGATAATTTTTACGTTCATCTGGAAGGATAATTTTCTTTAAGGCTGCCTGTGCCTTTACCGGAAGTTTTACTTTGCTGCCGAAATATTTGGTTCCCGGAGGAAACATGGCCAGCAACTGAAGATTGGTGGTCCAGAAAAAACATCGGTTGGCGAATACTTCAAACTCATCTTTTCCTTTGGTATTATACACCCTGAAGGGGATTACTGCAGGCATGGCCGGATTATCGGGTATCCAGTTAATTCCGCCATCAAATTGCCAGTCTTCAGGTTTCAGGAAACTAAAAACTTCCAATCCGGTTCCCTGTTGATCGATGTATGAAAAATGCTTGAATTTCAAAGCATTCTCTGGTTCAACGGCACTGACCTTGAAACTTACGATAAGCAGCACAATAGCGAACATCAGTAAGTGGTAGTGAATTTTCGGTTTCATTTTAGCAAAGATTAAAACCTGAAATAAACCTTAAACAAAATTTTTGGATTATAAAGCATCACTCCTTTGGGAGTTCCTGAAGAAGAATACCAGGCATGTCCGCCTTGAAGGTGAAGGGCAACTCCTATTGGACCTTTCTCATACGCTGGTCCAATTAATACACCGAGATCAAAACCAGAAAGTTTGTCCCAGTTATTGGCAGTTAAAAAACCATAACCGACATATCCGCCCAATTGCATTTGCAAAGCTGTTTTTGGGTATTGTCCGAGCCAATTGAATCCGAAATTGCTGCGGTTAAAACTCCGGATGGTATAATCGGGGCTGGTTGAAAAGTTGACCGTCTCGTATTCAAGATAGGTTCCTACCCGGAAAGCATCGCGCAACTGGCGTGCATAAAAAAGCTGGTAAATGGGACTGTTTTCGCGGTTTGGCCAGAAGTCCCACGGGTCTCCGAAATACATGTTCATTTGTCCCGGAACAATACCAGCCGAGATTCCGATCAGGTTTTTTGGTTGCTCCTGACTGAACGCCAGACTGCTTGCCAATAGACAGGATAAACATAAAACGAGGATTTTTTTCATGAGCTTTAGTTTTCGTTTTAGATTCGATGTTTGGTCACCTAATTTACGAAAACCGGAAGTTATTTCCTATTCTCCTGCTGAATTTCAACTTTGAGGAATTTGTCAGGTGCTTTTTCCTATGCACTAATCCAGCTGATTGGCAAAAGCGATGAGCTTCTTATACATCAAGTTAAGTTCAGGTTCAGGAAGAGTATCATGCGCTTGTTTGATAAGTTCGTTGTAAAGTGAGATTTGAAAGCCTGACTCTTCAGCAATTGATTTTTTTTGTTCTGTCGGAAATGATGAATAATACTTCAGTCATTCTTCGAGTGAGGTGGCCAACTCTTTGAACCGCTCCTCTCCAAGGTCTTTTTTGCCATTCATGGTGTAAAGACCGGCAAGCATGATGCTTTGATAATCAACAGGCCAATGTTTTAAGGTGATGGTTTTCTGCGCTTTTTCAAGCACTTCCAATGCTTTGGAAGTCTTTCGTTCTTCAGTCAGACTTTTGGCCAGCCGGTAAAAAGCGTTTCGGATTTGCATTGTGGCAAACATTCGCCGGTGATGCCAGTCGAAGTAAACCGAAGATTTGGAGAGGCTGTCCCAATTGCAGCTTTTCATCAGTTTGTTGTACAAACTTTCAGTATCAATCATTCCCATATCCAATATCGAATTGCTGTCGGTTCGCTGGTCTGTCAGTCTGAAAACCAATCCGTCAAAGATCAGGTTGTTTTTGAATCCATGTTCCTCCGGATCGATACAGGAAGTAAAACAGACGGGCCGTTTCCCTTGATTAGATGAAATGATATCCCAAAAGGCCAGGTCGCCTTTGCTGACCGCTCTTTGCTTCAATTCTATGTGAATGTCCTGTTTGCCGGGAATCATCATTCTCATTTTATCAACCGGAATATAGCTGATCCGTTCGTCATTGTTTCCTGTAAGTTTCGATTGCGCTGAGTCGCTGGCAACAAAACCCAATACATCCTCAAGTCTCTGTTCTGTTTCGATTTTAGGCACCACATAAACATAGTCAATTTCTCCCGACTGATATTTCTCCAATGGGATTGACATTTTCAGACCTTCATTCTCGTAAATCTTTCGCTGTAGCTGTTTGATATACCATTCAGTCTGTAAATAGGGCATAACTACGACCCGAACATCGCGCCGGATGCCTTCCACTTCCTGGCAATACCAAAGTGGATAGGTATCATTATCAGCATGGGTAAACAAAATGGCATCCTTTTCACAAGATTCCAGGTAATTCCGGGCGAGGTCACGTGCTGAATATCTTCCGGATCGGTCATGATCGTCGTAATTTTGTGCCAAAAGCAAGCCAGGAGAAGCGGCCAGGCAAACTACAAGAGCTGCAATTGCCGCCTTTTTTCATTCATTGCTCGTTGGAGCCAGTCGTAAACAAAATATACGCCATATCCTATCCAGATGCAGAAAACATAAAACGAACCTACATAAACATAGTCACGTTCGCGGGGTGTGTTTGGAACTTCGTTCAAATAAACCACCAATGCAAAACTCATCAGGAAAAAGAGCAAGCCGGTAATCAGGAAATTCTGCCAATCGTTCCGGTACTGAAAAATTATTCCCAGGATTCCTAAAAGGAGTGGGAGAAAATAATAGGAATTGCGTCCTTTGTTTTCGCTTACTGATTTAGGCAAGCCTGTTTGTGGTCCGGTAAAATGTTGGTCTATTACCGGAATTCCTGATTTCCAGTTTCCGTTCAACCAAGTTCCTGTTCCCTGAATATCACTCTGCCGTCCCGCAAAATTCCACATAAAATATCGGAAGTACATAAAACCCAGCTGGTATTTCAGAAAGAAGGAAAGATTATCCTCAAAGGAAGGAATTATCACACTTGATGCATTTCCATCCTGATCGTTGTAAGAAACTTTTCTTCCTGTAAAACCGGCCCATCTTTTATATGCCTCAATATGTTCGGGTTCCTTGCTGTGCATACGTGGAAAAAAACCGGTGGTATTCTGGTTATATTCAACTTCCGGATTCAGTTTGCTCTGAATGTATTTCCCATCCCGGACGATCCAGGTTTCACGTTCTTCATAACTCGTTGCGACCGAAGCAAAATTAGGTCCAAATAAAATTGGTCTTGACCCGTATTGTTCCCTTGTAAGGTAATTCAGAAGACCAAAAGTGGTTTCCGGATTACCCTGATTGATGGGAACTCCGGCCGATGCACGGATAAGTGTGGCAATATACGGGGTATAACCGATCAACAGGAAGGTTAGGCACAACAAGGCCAGATTGAGTTTGGGCAGTTGTTTCCGGTGGCTGTATATGATTCCTCCAGTAATGGCGGCAATGAGTAAAAGAGTATAAAAAACCAGTCCGGAATGTATCGGTAAATGAAACTTATTGACAAAAAACAGTTCAAGGCTCTGGGAAAGGTCAAGAAGTCCGGGGATAAAAATCTGGAGCAAGGCAAGAACACCCAGGCCGCTGATCAGGATTGCGGCGATGAAACCTTTAAGCGAGTATTTGTATTTCCTGAAATAGATAATCAGTCCTACCGACGGAATGACCAGCAAATTCAATAAATGCACTCCGATGGATAGTCCGATCAGAAAAAAAATCAGCACAATCCAACGGTTTGAATGCGGAAGATCGGCTTCGCGTTCCCAACGGGTGCCGGCCCACAATACTGCAGCGCTAAAAAGCGACGAAAGTGCATAGACCTCTGCTTCAACTGCCGAAACCCAGAATGAATCGGTAAACGCAAACGATAAAGCTCCAACTGCAGCAGCTCCAAATTTCAAGAGCATTGGATATTGCTTTTCTTGTTGTTGTTCCAGTTTTGAAAATAGCCAGACGATGGTCCAAAATAGAAACAGAATGGTTGCTGCACTCGAAACCGCCGAAACCAGGTTGATCGAATAGGCAACCTGGCCAGGATTTCCGAGACTAAGAAATGAAAATATCCGGCCAAGCAACATGAACAAGGGCGCGCCAGGCGAATGGTTAATTTCCAGTTTGTAGGCCGATGTCAGAAATTCGCCGCAATCCCACAAATTCAGGGTTGGTTCGAGGGTTAAAACATAGACTAAAAGAGAAATTCCGAAAATAATCCATCCGGTCAGGTTGTTGATTCGTTGCTGATTCATGTGTATTTTTTACTTTCAGTACACACAAAAACAGAAAAGTTCAGATTGTCCGGCGTGAATTTTTGGGTTCAAAAACTGTTGGATGGCAAAAATACCTGAATTTTACTTCATCAATTCTGCCGGAATCGCTTTTATCTTTTCAAGCTCTATCTTTCGGATAAATAATTCGCCGCCTTCAGACTGAATCTGGATTTTGCCTTTGGTGAGTGGTGCTTTTTTGCCGTTTTCAATCTTGCTGCAACTGGTATTGACCATCACCACCTGTCCGTTATCGACATGAACCGAAGTTTGTCCGAAGCAATACAAATCAACCGTATTCCATTCGCCGAGTGGCTTTTCGGTATCCCTGGCTTTCTTGATGGAACGGCCGTTTTCACTTTCACTGAAGGCCGTGGTTGATCCTTCAGGAGAAAAGATAAAGTTCTTTCCGTCGTCCGATTTTTTGGTTTTTGTTTCGCAGGCGGTGGCTCCCATCAGGTAGGTGTCGCCCAGGTTATTGTGCCACAACTGATGTTCGATACAAGTCATCCAGGTTCCAAAAGCAACTCCAAACGGGCCGAAACTGTGGTAAAGCAACCCGCTGTTTTGCATTCCGAATACTTTTTCGCCCCATTTGTATTCAAGATGGAGGTGATAATTTTCGAACTCGTCTTTGGTGGCAAGCGATGCGTTGATTTCTCCTGAAACCCGGATCACTTTTTGGCCATCCAGGGTGATGACCTGATAAGTCGATTCAGGAGTCGCTTTTTTGGCCAAATCTTCGAAACCACCAATTGGGCTTCCAAGGTAGATGTCAAAGTTTTTCAGGTCTTTGCCGTTGAAAAGTGGTTGCTGAGCCTGAACTCCAGATAGGAAAAAGGAAAAAGAAACGAGGAAAAGAAGGTTTTTCATGGCGGTTGGGTTGGGTAAGAATGACAAAAAAAACTGCCCCATAAAGATAGGGCAGTCTATCGAATTAATAAAAATTGAGATTAATGGATGGCCAGCAATTGTTCTGCCCGGTCCAGAATAGCAGTATCATCAAGTAGAACGACACCTCCGTTTGGACCCGGTTCGATGTGTAATCCTACAGATTTGCCTCTGTCATAGTTTGCGCCTCCAAAATAATTCCTGACGGTTTCAACTTCTAGCCCAAATTCCTGCGCAATTTGATGGATGGAACCGGCAGGCAAACTGTCTTTGATGTGACGCAACTCATTAAAAGTGATCTTTCTTTCCATGACTTTTTGTTTTATGGTTATACCTATATTATCTTTTGAAATGCACTTTAAAGATAAAATTAATATAGAAATAACAATGAGGTAACTTTCATGTTTTACTGACAGGTTTTCGAAAAAGTATGGGATTCATTTATTTAACAGTTGGAAGTTATTTTATTTCTAATTGTATATCAGACAGTTTTAAAAATGCTGCTTGTTACAGTTCGATTGCTTTTCGATTAAAAAATTAACAATATTTAAGATTTATTGAATACCTTTCTTTAAGGCATTGTAAACTGCCTGATGCATCTGCGGACGAATATTCAGATCGCTGAGGCCTGAATTTCTTCGTGTTGGATATACCCGGTTCGAAAGAAACAGGAAGAGTAACTGGTTGTCCGGATCGGCCCAAACAAATGTTCCGGTGAATCCGGTATGTCCATAACTTTCCGGACTCGCATCTTCTGCCGGAAATTTATTTTTCTGACCAGCGATTCCAGGGTTTGGTTTGTCAAATCCGAGTGCGCGGTGACTTTCGGCATTTGGAAATTGAAGTTTTGTAAATTCGGTTACTGTTTCCGGCGAAAGGTATTGTTTTCCTCCGTAGCAGCCCATTTGAAGGTACATCTGCATCACCTTGGCCAGATCGTTCGCATTGCTGAAAAGTCCGGCATTTCCCGATATTCCGCCCATTAACGCAGCTGTTTCGTCATGGACAAATCCCTGAAGAAGTTCCTTCCGGAAATCCTGGTCATTTTCAGTGGGCGCAATCTCTTGAACAGGGTATCTTTCATAGGGTTTAAATCCAATAGAAACTGCACCCATCGGTTTGTAAAATTCCGTATTTAAATATTCCTGAAACGGTTGACCGGTCAGTCTTTCAGTCACATAAGGCATCAAACTGAAACCCAAATCGGAATAATGAAATTCTTTTTTTGCGCGCAGAGGCGATTTGACAATTTCGCTGATCATCTGTTTTCTGAAATCATTTCGTTCGTAAATTCCTGAGGAAACCCGCACCTGATAATCGTTAGAAGGCTGATGGCGAAATATCTCCTTTCTCAGCTTGGCGGTGGTTCCAGGTTCGATCCAAAATGGGATTCCGCTTTGAAGCCTGGCCTGATGGGTTAATACATCGCGAACGGTCATTTCGGCCTTGTTTGTTTTTTTAAACTCGGCAAAATAATTGGCAAAGGGAGCATCCAGATTAATCTCTTTATCATCATACAATTTCATCATAACCGGAAGTGCAGCCGTCACCTTAGTTAAAGAAGCCAGGTCGTATAGATTTCTGTTCTGAACAGGAACCGGATTTTCATAGGTAAAAGAACCGTAACTCTTTTTGAAAATTACTTTTCCATCTTTGGCTACCAATACCTGGCAGCCCGGAAAGGCTTTCTTTTCGATGGCTATTCCGGCCAGCGAATCCAATTGTGAACTGAGGTAGACCGAATTGATTTTCACTTCTTCAGGAAGCGTGTATTTTAACCGCCCGATCGGTTTGATTTCGATTCCTGAATGGAGTGGAAACTGATAAATACTCACCGGAAGCTTTCCAACACCACCGGTGGCCCCAAAAATGAGCTGAGCAGCCAATTCCTCTGTATCGGGGTCGTCCTGATAGGCAACGATTATGCTTTTAACATCCGGAAATAAACCGAAATTAGTCAGTGCGTATGGATTTCCGAAGAAAGAGACCACCACATTCCTGTTCCGCAATTGTTCGATGATACTGATTTGCTGATCAGAGATTCCGAATCGTTTGGAAGGATACATTCCCATCCCGGTGATCCCCACTATCAGGAGATTGTATGGTTTTAACTGATTCAAAAGCTTGTCTATTTCGGCTTCCGAAGGAGTCTTGCCAACGTTGAAATGATCGATTGAACTATAGTTTTCAAGCATAGTCTGAAACGGACCAACTTTTTCCGAACCAATTACCAAACTGGCCATTTTAAGCGTATCAAGGTTTTGCAGAGGAAGCAGGTTTTGCTGGTTTCGCAGAACCGTCAAGGCTTGTTCCTGAAGCAAGCGTTTGGTGAGGCGGAATTTGTTTTCGTTTAATTTCTGATTCAGGTTTGATAACTCGACCAATTTCTGTCGGTCGAGTTCCATCCATTTTTTGATCATCAAAATCTTCCGGCATTTTTCATTGATTTCTGCTACTGTCAATTCTCCATGGGCGACGGCCTGTTTTACAGCCTCAACTGCACGATCGAGCCGGGGCACAATCTCGATCATATCATTTCCGGCTTTTAGTGCTTTTACCGACGATTCGGCTGACGAATAAAGATTGCTTACTCCTTTCATGTTCATGGCATCGGTGATCACCAGTCCTTCGAATCCCATTTCGTTTTTCAGCTTATTCTTTATGATTTTACTTGAAAGGCTAGCAGGGATTTTGGCATTGGATTCCATTGATGGAACCTGCAAGTGACCGGTCATGATGGCTCCAATTCCTTTATTGATAAGGGAAGTGAAGGGAAACAATTCCATCGAGTCAAGCGCTTTTTCCGTCTTTCTGATCAACGGAAGTTCCAGATGGGAATCGGTTTCGGTATCGCCATGACCCGGAAAATGTTTGGCGACCGCCAAAATTCCGGCGGCTTGCATTCCGCTGGCATACAACCATGTTTTGCGGGCAACCTGTTCCCTGTTTTCGCCGAACGAACGGAAACTGATGACTGGATTTGCCGGATTGATATTGATATCGGCAACCGGTGCCATGTTGATGTGGATTCCAAGAAGGCGGCATTGTTGCCCTATTTCGAAACCCATCCGGTAAATGAGCGAGTCGTTCTGTATTGCGCCAAGTGCCATCTGTACCGGATAACTGATCGTGGAATCAAGCCGGAAGCCCAATCCTGTTTCAGCATCAATGGCCACAAGCAGCGGAACATTGGAAGCTGCCTGAAGTTTATTGCACAATTTCGCCTGGGAAACCGGTCCCCCTTGCATAAAGATCACACCTCCGACCTGAAACTGAGCGATTTGTTCCAGAAGCTCATCGGTTTGCCCGCTTTTTTTGTCCGAATAGGCCTGAACCATAAATAGTTGTCCTATTTTTTGCTTCAAGGTCAGTTTCATCATGAGAGAATCGACCCATCGGTCATCAGCATATTTGAGAAAGGTTGGTTTCTCTTTGGCATTAGTAATTCCAAAGCTTATAATCAGGATGAAGAATATTGCGATTGAATGTCTCATTTGATTCATAAATCAGGTGGTAAAGTTAAAAATCCTGAGAAGCTTCGGAATACTGATAGTGATTTTTTAATGTTGAATAATTCATTCAATATTGGAATGTAAATGATTGTAAAAATGTTCATTAAAGAATAAATGATTGCTTTTTTACTCTTTATGCTTTCATTTTTATCGTTTATTTCAATGTTCCCGACAGTTATTTATTCAATTGTTAAAAAATGTAAAAATCATTTACTAATTTTGGACACTAAGTACATGAATTTGACGTTATACCTGAAATAACCAACTTGAAGAGACTCCTCAACATATTACTTCTTGTACTTTCTTTTGGGTATTTAATTTCCTGCGAGGATGATAAATACCTGTCATCTCCGGATGCTAAGCTGCGTTTTTCGTTGGATACGGTCATGTTCGATACTGTTTTTACTACGATCGGTTCAACAACCAAACATTTAAAAATCTATAATCCCTATAAACAGAAAGTCAGGATTTCATCAATCAAGCTGGCCAAATCAGAAAAGTCTAACTTCAGGTTAAATATTAACGGGGTTTCTTCCAATGAGGTACAGAATGTTGAGATTGCTCCGTTTGACAGCCTGTATATTTTCGTTGAAGTGACCGTTGATCCCAATGGACAGAACCTTCCTCTGGTGGTTAAAGATTCCATCGAATTCGTGACTAATATGAATCATCAGGATGTCGATTTGGTTGCCTGGGGGCAGGATTTCAATCTGATTAAAAAGCAAAGGCTGAAAACCACCACCTGGAAAAAAGATAAACCTTACCTGATTTACAATTATGCGTTTGTTGACAGTAATGCGACACTCACCATCGAACCTGGTACAAAAATTTACTTTCACAAAGATGCCGGCCTGTATGTAAAAGGGAATGTAATAGCGAAGGGTACGGTTGAGAATCCGATACATTTTGGAGGTGATCGGCTTGAAGATGTATACGCCGACGTGCCCGATCAGTGGAATGGAGTATTGCTCTATTCAGGAAGTAAGGGAAATGTATTCACGAATGCAGAAATCAAGAACGCAAATATTGGTCTTCAGGTTGGAAACATCGAAAACACTGGTTTTGCAAGCGTAAAACTCAGCAGCGTAAAAATTCAGAATATGGCCTATGCGGGAATATTTTCCATGAAGTCAGATATTCAGGCTGACAATTGTTTGATAACCAATTGTGGCTTTTATGCGGTGGCTCTCCTGGTGGGAGGAACGTATGAATTTTACCATTCAACCATCGCCAATTATTGGGGCGGGTATGGGTCAAAGGCTCGGAGCACACCAGCATTGCAGATTCAGAATTACTTGATAATCAATAAAGATAAACCCGCCTATGTGGGCGATTTAATTCAAGCTGATTTTGGAAACTGCATCATTACCGGAAATGCCATCGATGGGAATGAACTCCTCTTAAGCAAAAATCCGGAAGCAGCTTTTAATTATAAATTTGACAATTGTATTCTTCAGGTGGCCGATACTTTTAAAGTGAATAATCCCTTGCATTATGAAAGTATCCTGAAAGGTGTTAATCCCAAATTTGTTGACCCTTATAAGAAATACAATTTTGAACTCGACATCCTCAGCCCAGCCAAAGATGTGGGAAAAGTATCGATTGCGAAACTCTTCCCAAAGGACCTGAAAGGCCGGGACCGGTTGTTGGATAAAGGCCCTGACCTGGGCGCTCTCGAACGGCAGGAAAAGAAAGCCGGCAAATAAGTTTACCAATTCGTCATGAAGATGAAAGGCTTGATGGCACTGTGGTTTCTGCTCTGTTTTCTAATCGGGAAATCAATTGCTCAGGCAAAATCAGCCCAAAATGAATATTCTTTCCTGTTTTACAATACTGAAAATTTCTTTGATACTGAAAACGATTCATTAACCCGGGATGAGGAATTTACTTCGGAAGGAGACCGGCGCTGGACTCCGGGCAGGATGCATGCCAAGGCTGAAAGACTCGGAAAAGTAATTCTGGCCGCCGGAAAATGGAACGCCCCGGTTTTTGTAGGATTGTGCGAAGTTGAAAACCTGATGGCTCTGGAACTTATCACCGGACTCGCACCGATCAATAATTATCACTATCAGATTGTGCAGAAGGATTCCCCTGATGAAAGGGGAATCGATGTTGCTTTTCTCTATCGCCCTGAATTATTTCATCCTTTATTTTATCAGGCTATTCCGGTCATCGATCCGGACGACAAATCATTCCATACCCGTGATATTCTGCAAATATGTGGAGTGCTGAATGGATGCGACACTTTGCACCTGTTTGTCAACCACTGGCCGTCGAGATATGGTGGAATGATGGAAACGCAGAGACTTCGTTGGTTAGCTGCCGAAACCCTGAAAACGGCCATTCATGGTCTGAGAGCGAAATATCCAAAGCCTAAGATTATCTGTATGGGTGATTTTAACGACAATCCCAATGATGAAAGTCTGGCGAATGTTTTAGAAGCCAGGGAAGTTGATCATCCTCAGATCGCCGGAGAAATGATCAACCTATCTGCCCAATGGCTCAAAAGGCCGATCAAAACGATTAAACATCAATATGATTGGGAAGCCTTTGATCAATTCATCGTTTCCGATTATTTTCTCCGGAAAAACGAATGTTATGAATTCTTGTATGCCGAAATATTCGATGCCGGTTTCCTTCTTGAACCTGATCCCAAATTTGGCGGGGTGAAACCTAAACGCACTTATGTTGGTTATAAATATCAGGAAGGCTTTTCGGATCACCTGCCGGTTTTTCTCCGGATTAAATTTCCGGATCATTGACCGGAAACAGGAACCAATCCTATTTCCTTAGCTTTCTCCAGCATATACTGATAGGCCTGATCAGGATCATTCTCGATAATTCCTTCCAGAATTGCCTCTTTGATTGCACTTTTAATCAATCCGATTTCCTTACAGGGACTGAGTCCAAAAACTTCCATGATTGTTTCGCCGGTTACCGGAGGCTGGAAATTCCGGATGTGATCTTTTTCCTCCAGCTCTTTTAACTTTTGCCTGACCAACTGGAAGTTACTGTAGTATTTTTTTACTTTTTCCTGGTTTTTCGAGGTGATGTCCGCTTCGCACAAGGTCATCAGGTCATCGATGTCGTCGCCCGCCTCAAACAGTAACCTCCGGATGGCAGAATCAGTTACCTCCTCTTCAGAAAGCACAATAGGACGCATGTGAAGTTCAACCATCTTCTGGACATATTTCATTTTCTCGTTGAGCGGAAACTTCATCTTTTTAAACAAGGCTGGAACCATTTTGGCACCCACAAAATTGTGCGAATGGAAGGTCCAACCCAATTGTGGCGAGTATTTTTTAGTTACCGGTTTGGCAATATCGTGGAGCAGTGCCGACCATCGAAGCCACAGATTGTCGGTGTTTGGTGTGATCCGGTCCAGTACTTCAAGGGTATGATAAAAATTGTCTTTGTGACCAACGCCATTGACTTCTTCCCGTCCTTTCATCCGAAACAATTCCGGAAAAATGATTTCGAGCAGCCCGGTTTTTTCCAGAAGTTTAAAGCCAACCGAGGGTTTTGAGCAAAGGATAATCTTATTCAGTTCTTCAGCGATTCTTTCTTTGGAAATGATATGAATGCGGCTTTTGTTTTGGGTAATTGCTTTCAGTGTTTTTTCCTCGATTGAAAATCCCAGCTGAGTGGAAAACCGTATGGCACGCATCATTCGTAACGGATCGTCAGAAAAAGTAATGCCGGGTTCGAGCGGTGTACGGATTATTTTGTTTTCAATATCCTGAAGTCCGCCAAATGGATCGATCAACTCTCCGAAACGGCTTTTGTTCAGACAAATAGCCAGTGCATTAATCGTGAAATCACGCCGGTTTTGATCTTCAGCCAAAGTGCCGTCTTCAACAACAGGTTTCCGGGAGTCTTCGCTGTAAGATTCTTTTCGTGCTCCCACAAATTCCAAATCGAGTGATCCGCTTTTGAACATAGCTGTTCCAAAAGTCTTAAATA
The DNA here is from genome assembly GCA_025355875.1 of Prolixibacteraceae bacterium. Taxonomy (GTDB): domain Bacteria; phylum Bacteroidota; class Bacteroidia; order Bacteroidales; family Prolixibacteraceae; genus Aquipluma. The sequence goes on from JANXYV010000138.1 coordinate 35,594, forward strand.
CACTGACATGAATGTTTGGCCCTAATTGTTGGGCAATCCTTTCTGCCAAAAAAATGCCACTCCCGATGGTGACAATATCAATGTCAGAGGAAGGGCGTTTTAAAATCAGATCCCTGACAAAACCGCCGATCACGTATGTTTCCTGATTGAGTTGATCGGCAATCTCTGAGATGACCGAAAATATTGGGTGCTGCAAATGTTTCTTCATGAAAAAGGCTGGAGTAATTTAAGAAAGTCAATTTGACAATCTGTTTTCAAGCTGTGACAAAATTACAATTTATTGCTGTCGGAGGCTTCATTCTATCTTTTAAAATTATTGGCACATCAATTGTTATGGACATATTGAAAAATGTATATATTTGTATTATTAAAATTTATAGCTATGTTAGAACATTTAACGCAGGAGACATTCAAAGAAAAGGTTTTCAACTTTGAGCTCAATAAGGAATGGAAGTATGAAGGAAAAACTCCATGTATGATCGATTTCTATGCTGACTGGTGCGGACCATGCAAAATGGTCGCTCCGCTTTTGGAGGAATTACAGAAAGAATACGGCAAAACCCTGGTGATTTATAAGGTTAATACCGAAGACGAACGCGAATTATCGGCCATGTTTGGAATTCAAAGCATTCCTTCGCTGCTGTTTGTTCCGGTTGACGGTCAGCCACAAATGGCGATGGGGGCACTTCCAAAGTCGACTTTCGAGAAGGCCATTGCAGAAGTGCTGAATGTAAAAAAGCCATCCATAAATTAAATTCCGGTCAGGACAAGAACTCCAGGGTTTTTTCCAGATGGATTCCACGGGATCCTTTGATCAGAATGATTTTGTTTTTAATAGGTTGTGTTTTTAAGTGGGTTGTGAGAAGTTCGACATGTTCGAACTTCTTTTTTTTGGTCCTGTCCGTAGTATTCAAAAACTGTGGTCCAACCAGATATATCTCCTGAAAATCCTGGGTTTCAATAAAATTGACGATCAACTGGTGTTCCTCCTGAGAAGTTTCGCCTAATTCGAGCATGTCGCCCAAGATAATACATTTCTGGTTCCCTTTCAGGCTAACAAAATTGCGGAGAGCTGCCATCATGCTGGTTGGATTGGCGTTATATGCATCCATAATAATCGTGTTATTTTCATTTCTGATCAGCTGCGAGCGGTTGTTTGCCGGGGAATATCCGGACAGTGCAGCCTGAATCTCGAGGGGATCAATTCCGAAGTATTTGCCAACGCAGGCTGCAGCGAGAAGATTTTCAAAATTGTAATCACCAACCAGATTCGATTTCAGGTAGAGCCATCCTTTTTGGAAAAGAGCCTTAACCACCAGGTAATTCTCAGAACCGGCAGGTTCTCCGGCGATGAAGTTCTCGGTGGATTGCCCGTATGTGATTTGTTCAAGATTTTTTGCCTGTTCAAGCAGAATGGAATTGTCGGCATTCAGAAAGCATTTCCCTCCTTTGTTCCTCAGGAAATCGTATAGTTCGGACTTGGTTTTGATTACTCCTTCCAAAGTTCCAAAACCCTCCAAATGGGCTTTCCCGATATTCGTGATCATCCCGAAATCAGGATTGGCAATTTCGCATAAGATTTTAATTTCACCCGGATGATTTGCCCCCATTTCAACCACTCCGAATTCGGTTTCATGGTTCATCGACAAGAGTGTGAGGGGAACCCCGATATGGTTGTTCAGGTTTTCCTGGGTGAAATTCACCTTGAATTTTTTCGATAGCACTGCAGCAACCAGTTCTTTGGTTGTCGTTTTTCCGTTCGTCCCGGTAATGGCCAAAATTGGCAACCCCAATTGATCGCGGTGGTACCGTGCCAATTCCTGAAGGCAAAGTAAAACGTCTGGCACAAGAATAAAGCGATCGTCTTTTGAGTAAACGGGTTCATCGATTACAGCATAAACTGCTCCTTTCTGGAGCGCTTCAGCCGCAAAGGAATTCCCGTTAAAGTTTGCCCCTTTGAGTGCAAAGAAAAGACTGTTCTCCGGAATTTTTCTCGTATCGGTGGTTATTACCGGATATTTTTGGAAAATCGAATAGAGGTGTTCAAGGGTTGTCATCGGCAAAGGATCATTAGGAAATTGAAAAGAAAAAAATTGAGTTTTTCAGTAAAAAGAAAACCCCACTTTTTCAAATGAGGTTTTTATCTTGAATTAGTGCTTTTCTTAAAATCCGTCGGGGCTTCCTACACGGGTCATCGCACAACGGAATCCCAAATCGCTTGCAGATTCAGTTTCTGGTTTGTACCTGCGTGCTCCGGGACTTAACCAGTATGGCCGGTCTTTCCAGCTTCCACCCTTGTATATACGGGCATTATCGGATATGATGGAAGAAAACTGACCTTCTTTGGTTGACTGGATGTACATGGACTTGGTTTTGCTTTTGTCTTTCACAGCATTCCAGTCTTCACCTTCAATCACCTGGGTACGATAATCACCATCATCGAAATTGCGATAATCAGCAATTGTATCTTTAACCAGTTCTCCGAATTCATTCCGAATCAGCTTGCCATCGGGTCCTGTTTTGTATTTGGTAAATGTGTTTCCACGGAATGGTTGAAATTCAGCAACATCATTCGAAGAAAGTGGACGATAAACATCGCTGACCCATTCGTTCACATTTCCGGCCATACAATATAAACCATAATCATTCGGTTCATAAGAAGTAACCGGTGCGGTAATATCGGCATTGTCATTAAGTGCACCAGCCATACCCATCAAGTCACCTCGTCCACGGGTAAAGTTGGCCAACATACGACCTTTTGTCTTTTTCGCATCATCGCGCAAATAGGTTCCCTTCCAGGGATACATTTTACGGTCTGTAAGTAATTCATCTTCAGTATTTCCAACCAGTCCCAGCGCTGCATATTCCCATTCAGCTTCGGTTGGCAGACGATAATTGGGCAATAAAAGGCCATCTTCCCAACGCACCTTTCGTGCAGTTCCTGCGGCATCCTTAACTGGTTTTTTCCCTTCAGTTCCCTGATACAAGCCAGCCAGGAAAGATTCCGTTGTGAACACATTTTGTCCGCTTTGAGTATTATCTACAGTAATGATTCCTTTATCGATGAGTATTTTTTCGTTGACACGGTCAGATCTCCACTTCGAATAGGCATCGGCCTGTTTCCAGGAAACACCCACAACCGGATAGTTTCCGTATGCCGGATAGCGAAGATAATTGGTTATGTATGGCTCGTTGTAGGCCAATTCTTCCCGCCAAACCAAGGTGTCGGGCAGAGCTGTTCTATACTTTTCAGGATTGGCCGGGTAAACTCTTCTAAGCCAATACAGGTATTCACGATAATCAAGGTTGGAAACTTCGGTTTCGTCCATGTAAAAGGAAGCTACAGTCACGCGGCGTGCAGTGTTGTTCCAGTCATACATCACATCCTGTTCAACCCGTCCCATGGTAAATGTCCCACCCTGAATAAACACAAGGCCTGGTCCGGTTTGCTGTGAGTAGCCATTATCTGCCTGAAAACCACCATTCTTTGGATCTCCAAATTCCCATCCTGTTGCATGAGAAGAACCACCGCCACCTTTACCTTTTCCAAACAATCCGCATCCTACCATTAATGCAGCAAGACCAAATAATAAAATGGATCTAATATTCATCGTTAATATACTTTTCCGTTATTTTAAAAGACTCACAAATATAACTAAATTGTTGAATTGATATTGTTCAGGTATTCAATCTTTTTTTCTGATAGTTTGTTCATAGCTTATATCTTTGCAGCTGCTACAGGCTATCGGTATATATTTTTAATTGAAAAACATAAAACTATACTAATCCGGTAATCTGACCGTTTATTCGTAAGTCGAAATAAATAACTCAATAATGACTAAAATATTTCTTTTCTGTCTATTCTTTTTTTGTTTTTTCAACGGATGGTCCACTGATTTTCACCGGATCATTCACTGGAAAAAATCAAATGAACAGACAAATATTCAGGCAAAATCGTTGCCAGGCTTTGAAGAAAGTATTGTTATTGATAAGACCGGATCTCCATATTGGTTTGAAAGTTTCGAGCTGAATACACCTAACACTATTGTGGCTCTCTCAGATACCATTTTTGAAGCTGTCCCCGGAATGAATCCTGAATCGGTCGGCATTCCGCAAGGAAAACTAAGGTATACCACAGAAATTGTTGTTTCGGCCGGAAAAGCATTTTTAAAACTGACAGTATTTCCTTTTGTCAGAAGAAATAATCAGATTGAAAAATTAATGGAGTTCACTGTTTCGGTCAGGGAAAATTCGAAGCAGCTAAAATCTGCATCTGCTGATTTTCCCTGGAAATCGTCTTCGCTGCTGGCAACCGGCAAATGGACAAAGATCAAAACTAAAAATAAAGGCATCTACAAAATCACTTATGATCAGTTGAAAGCCTGGGGATTTACTAATCCGAACCAGGTTTCAATGTATGGGAACGGGGGTTATTTGCTTCCGGTTTTGAATAAAGACCTGAAATATGATGATCTGGCGGCCTATCCGATCTGGAAAGGGAAAGACAACGCCAATAAAGATTGTATTTTTTTCTACTCCACCGGAAGTATTGAGTTGAAACAGGACGATAAAACGGGCGTGATTACTCATCAGCAAAATTACTACACATCCGAAACCTACTTTTTTCTTACTGATCAGGGAGTTTCTTTGCCTATAGCCAAAAGTGCTGCGATTGCGGATGCAGCCGGGAGACAGATTACCTCTTTCCCCAATTACGCATTCTCTGAAAAGGAACTGATTAATTTAATCAATTCCGGAAGCCGGTGGTTTGGTGAACGGTTTCTTCCGGGAAGTTCTCAGGTACTTACCTTCAATCTCGACAATCCGGATATCAGCAAACCCGCCGGTTTTGAAATATCAGTGGCAGGAAGGTCTTCGTCGGCAAGTACAATGGATGTGGCTTTGAATGGCAAATCGGTGAAACAAATTTCGTTTCAATCGATTGATGTCAGCGATCCAACCACTTATTATGCGGATGATCAGACTGTAGATTTTAACGCCACACTTACTTCAAAGGATTTACAGGTTAAGATGACCTACAATACTTCAAACAGTACCTCTGAGGCATTTCTTGATTATGTTTCGGTCAATTATCAAAGTTCCCTGAACATGAGTTCGGATGTGTATTCATTTCGGGGAAAAGGTGCGGAAGGTGTGACTTTGGTTTCGGAATTTGTGGTCGCGGGTGCCTCTGCTTCGACCAGGATTTTTGATGTGAGCGATTTTAGCAACACCACTGAAGTGCCAGCGATATTTGCCGATGGAACCCTGAAATTCAAGTCAAACTCAACTACTTTTCACGAATATGTTGCGTTTAACCCTTCCGGCAATATTCCGGTTCCTGAATCGGTCGCAGATATTGACAATCAAAACTTACATGCAGCCGATCTTTCGGAAATGATCATTGTTTCAAATCCGTCGCTTATGAGTGCGGCCAACGATTTGGCTAATTTCCACCGGACCAACGATCAGATGACGGTTCAGGTGTTAACTCCGGATGTGATTTACAATGAATTTTCAGGTGGTTTGCCCGATCCTTCCGGTTTCAGGAATTACTTCAGAATGTGTTACGATTTGGGCAAACGGAGCGGAAAGAATACCTTGAAATATATCCTGCTGATGGGCGACGGCTCCTATGATAACCGCAACATCCTTGGAAAAAACCACAACCTGCTTCCTACGTTTCAGTCTGAGAACTCGCTTTCACCCACTGAGTCGTTTGTTACCGACGATTATTTTGTCTTTCTTGATCAGGATGAAGGTGGTTATAGTGGTGCCGTTGATTTGGGGATTGGGCGCATTCCTGCCGGTACACTTCAGGTGGCTCAGATTGTGGTCGACAAAATAAAAAATTACAAGCGTCAGGAAACCATGGGAAACTGGCGAAATATAATAACTTTCATTGCCGATGATGAAGACAACAATACCCACATGATTCAGGCCGAGAGCCTTGCCAATGGGGTAAACGCGTCCAACCCGGCTTTCTTTACCGATAAAATTTATCTGGATGCCTACAAGCAAATCTCGTCTTCGGGAGGCGATAGGTATCCTGATGTAACCGTAGCTATCAACAACCGGGTGAAAAAAGGAACCCTGGTGATGAACTACACCGGACATGCCAACGAAAAAAACCTGGCTGCTGAAAATGTTTTGGATATTTCGGATATTGATGCCTGGACAAACATTAACAATCTGCCTATTTTTGTAACGGCAACCTGCGAATTCAGCCGATTTGACGCTGATGATACTTCCGCCGGCGAGCATATTCTTTTTAACTCGAGCGGTGGCGGGATCGGCTTGTTTTCGACCACACGATTGGTTTATTCAGGAGCGAATTTTGCACTCAACAGCAAATTTTTTAAATATATTTTTGAGAAAGATGAACAGGGGAATAACCGAAGGATGGGAGATGTGATGCGACTGGCAAAAGCTTCTGCCAATACGGGAATCAACCAATTGAATTTTACTTTGCTGGCCGATCCGGCCCAACGGCTGGTCAATCCGTCCAATCAGGTCGTTACCAGCAGCATTGATGAAAACAGTGTTGAATTGCAAATGGACACAATCCGTCCGTTGACTGTAGTAAAAGTCAAAGGATTTATTACTGACAATACGGGGAAAAAACTCACCGGGTTTAACGGAGAAATAATCCCAACCGTATTCGATAAGTTAATGTGGGTAGAAACTCTCGGAAATGGCGGTCAGGTGCCTTTCAATTATAAATCGCAGAACAATATTGTTTATCGCGGATTAGCCAGCGTAAAAAACGGCGACTTCGAGTTTTCATTTTTTGTGCCGAAAGATATTTCCTACAAGGTGGATAAGGGAAAGATTCTTTACTATGCCTTTAATGAAACGGATGACGCGCAAGGCTATTTCGATGGTTTCTATATCGGAGGTTCATCAAATTCATCAGTCTCCGATTTAGCCGGTCCTCAAATTGAAATGTTCATGAATTCCGAATCGTTTAAGGATGGGGGAACTGTGAGCGTGAGTTCAGTATTGCTGGCAAACATTTCGGATGAGAACGGTATAAATACCGTTGGAACAGGAATTGGCCACGATATTACTGCCGTTTTGGATGGCGACAATTCGCATATCCTGGTGTTGAACGATTATTTTCAGGCGGATAAAGACAGCTATCAAACCGGAAAAATTGTTTATCCGCTCATCGGTTTAGCCGAAGGTGAGCACGTGTTAACCCTGAAAGTGTGGGATGTTTTCAATAATTCATCGGTAAAGGAAATCCATTTTGTAGTAAAAGATGTGTTTAGAATTGAAACGGTAGCCAATTACCCAAATCCGATGCAGGATGAAACCCGGTTTGTTTTTACCCACAACCTTCCTGACGAAACATTTCAAGTTGATCTGGAAATTTATGAAACCTCCGGATCTCGTGTCGACATCTTGCCTGTAACCATTGGTTCTGTAGGAACTGAAAGCCTTCCGATTGTTTGGAATCCCACCGAAAGAAAGGTGCAAATGAGGACCGGAGTTTATATTTACCGACTGAATGTAACCACGAACAATGGAAAAATGAGTAGCGGTTCAGGCCGGCTTGTTTTTGTACGAAGATAAAATTGATCCGATCGCATATACCTCCCATACTATTTTATAACAATGTCCGTTTAGATTTTTAGTTTGTCCGTTGGCCATACTTTTCAACAAACGTCTATATTTGCAAATTCAAAAATTGAAAGTTTTAAGATGAAGAAGATCGTATTTTTATTGACTGTAATTCTTTGTATAATCATCATTGTGCCAAACTCATCTGCCCAAACCTCCACCAATGGCGCAAATGTAATCACTACCGGCGTACCGTTTTTAACCATTGCCCCCGATTCGAGGGGAGGAGCTATGGGTGACGCCGGGGCCGCAACTTCTCCCGATTTGAATTCGCAACATTGGAATGCTGCAAAATATTCGTTTATGGAAAGTGATATGGGTGTGGCACTATCATACACTCCCTGGCTCCGTAATTTGGTCTCGGATATTAATCTGGCCTATTTGGTCGGTTACAAACGTTTGGACGATAAGCAAACCATGAGCGCTTCGCTGAGGTACTTTAGTTTGGGAAATATCACATTTATGAGCGAATACGGTGATCCAACAGGTCAGCAAACTCCCAACGAGTTTGCGATCGATTTCGGATATTCGCTTCTGCTTTCCGAAACCTTTTCAGGAGCAGTAGCTTTGAGGTATATCCGTTCCGACCTGACCGGCGGACAAATGGTTAACGGAACCGAGACTCATGCTGGAAACGCCTATGCTGCAGATATTGCTTTCTATTATCAGAAAGAAATACGTGCAAACCGGAAACGTTCGGTTTTTTCTTCGGGGATTAACATTTCCAACATCGGGAGTAAAATTTCTTATACCGACGGAGCTACCAAAGATTTCATCCCAACCAACCTTAAACTTGGGTTGAACTATAAGTCGGAAATTGACCGCTACAATACAATCGCCTTTGCTTTTGATGTAAACAAATTATTAGTGCCTACTCCTGATACCACAAAAACAGATATGATCAATAGTGGTCATTCCGATGTAGGTCCGATCCAGGGTATTTTTCAATCCTTCTCAGATGCACCAGGTGGCTGGAAGGAAGAATTACAGGAAATAACTTTTTCGGTAGGTACTGAATACTGGTATAATAAGCAGTTCGCAATCCGCTGCGGTTATTATTACGAAAATGTCAACAAGGGAAACCGGAAATTTTTCACTGCCGGAGCTGGTTTGAAAATGAACGTTTTTGCATTGGATTTCTCGTACCTGATAGCCGCACAAAATAACCCGCTGGCCAATACGCTAAGGTTTACCTTGTCGTTCGACTTTGATGCGTTTAATAAGCAAAAGAAGTAATAGTTAATAGTTTCAGGTTTCAAGTTCTAGGTTGAAATATGCTTTGACGGGCGACCTGAAATCTATTATCTATAGACTGATATCTTATATCTATATAACATGAAATTCCACATTGGTTATGGATATGATGTTCACCGTTTGGCCGAAGGTGAAACCTTGTGGCTTGGCGGCGTTCTTATTCCTCACCATAAAGGTACGGTAGCGCATTCCGATGGGGATGTATTGATTCACGCCCTTTGTGACGCCATGCTTGGCGCAGCCAAAATGGGCGATATTGGCCGGCATTTTCCCGACACTTCATCCGAATATAAAAACATTGACAGCAAAATCCTGTTGCTGAGAACCAGCGAACTAATTGCCACCAAAAATTACCGGATCGGAAATCTCGATGTAACAGTTGCCGCTCAAAGTCCGAAACTCAAGCCGTTCATTCCTGAAATGGAAGAAACCATAGCCCGTATTTTGAGTATTGATGTTGATGATGTTTCAATCAAAGCAACCACCACCGAAGAGTTGGGTTTTGAAGGCCGGGAAGAAGGAATTTCGGTGCATGCGGTAGTCCTTCTCGAAAAAATGAATTGAATAGCTGTTTTTTTTTATCATTCATTTAGGTGATTTTTTGTAATATTGAAGGAAAGTTTATTAATCATGATGACAAAAGAACAAATAAAGAATACCCTTGACAGTCTGCCTGAAAATGTAAGCATTGAGCAACTTATTGAGCATTTAATTTTTCTGGATAAGGTTGGAAAAGGACTGGACGATTCAGAAAAAGGGCGGATAAACACTGTTGAAGAGGCAAAGCAAAAGCTAAATAAATGGTTGAAATAATCTGGACCGATAATGCGATTCAGGATTTGATCGAAATTGGTGAATATATCAGTCATGATTCACCAAAATATTCTGAATTGACAATTTCTAACTTATTTGATGCTCCATCAATTTTATTAAATCATCCTAAAGCTGGCAAAATGGTTCCTGAGTTTGGACTTCAAACAGTTAGGGAATTATTGTATGGAAATTACAGAATTGTCTATCGAATACTGAATTATGAGCGGATCGATATTTTGACCGTTCATAATTGTTCACGGTTGATCAGAAATGTTATTTCCTATGATGAAGCGAATGACATTTTCTAAAAAAATCATTTTGAATGACTAAAACACTCGTTATCGGGGCAAGCGAAAACCCCGGTCGATATTCATACAAAGCAATAACAGCTTTGGTTTCACACGGGCATGAAGTGGTTGCGATTGGCTAACGCGAAGGCAAAGTGGTTGGTGTTTCGTTCAATTCAGAAAAGAAAGCTTTTAAAGATGTGGACACGGTCACAATGTACATCGGTCCGCAAAACCAACCAGAATATTACTCCTATATTTTGAATTTAAAACCACGGAGGGTCATTTTTAATCCCGGAACTGAAAATCCTGAATTCATTTCTCAACTTGAATCGGCCGGAATCTATCCTGAAATCGCCTGCACACTGGTTTTGTTGGCGACCGGACAATACGAATAATGAAAACAATCCAATCCATTCAGGAATTCGAACAGATTTTAGCCGGACACGAAGCGGTTTTGATCTATTTTTCAACCGAAAATTGCTCGGTTTGCACGGTTCTGAAACCAAAAATTTCCGAAATGATTTCCGAAGAATTCCCCAAGATGAAGATGTTTTTTGCAGAATCAGACCAACTGCCGGAACTGGCTGCCCATAACCGGATTTTTACTGCCCCAACCGTGGTAGTATTCTTTGCCGGTCGCGAAACCATCCGCAAAAGTCGGGCGTTTGGAATTGATGAATTGAAGAATGAAATCCAAAGGCCGTATTCGTGGATGTTCGGGGACCCCTAAATCCCCCACAGGAGGACTCCTTGATGACACTTTATGCGATGATTTCAGAAAATGAGGAATGTTCCGAATTTGTGAAATATCTCAACTCCCTTCCCTATTTTGGGGAAGGGTTGGGGATGAGGCTGTTCGATTCAAACAACCTATCGATCATCTTTTTATCCGTCAGATTTGGCAAGGTTACTTTCAGGTTTGGGTTTTCCTGCATGGCTCGTTTGATTGCAAATATGGCCGGTTCGTTTCTCGCCCAGCTTCGACGGGCGATTCCATTGTTCACATCCCAGTGAAGCATTTGCTTCAGTCGATAGTCGGCATCTTCAGAACCATCCAACGTCATTCCGAATCCCCCATTGATGACCTCACCCCAGCCTACACCTCCGCCATTGTGGATGGAAACCCAGGTGGCCCCGCGAAAAGAATCACCAATCACATTCTGAATCGCCATATCGGCGGTGAAGGCCGATCCGTCGTAGATATTCGAAGTTTCGCGGTAAGGAGAATCGGTTCCTGAAACATCGTGATGATCGCGCCCCAAAACGACCGGTGCGCTGATGATTCCATTTCGGATGGCCCGATTGAAGGCTTCCGCAATTTTAATTCGTCCTTCAGCATCCGCGTATAAAATCCGGGCCTGTGAACCTACCACCAGTTGATTTTTTCCGGCTTCAGAAATCCAGTGAATATTGTCGTTGAGTTGATTGATTATTTCCGGAGGAGCATCTTTGGCTATTTCAGTTAAAACCTGAAAAGCAATTTCGTCGGTTTTTTGTAAATCAACCGGATCGCAGGAGCAGCAGATCCACCGGAAAGGCCCGAACCCGTAATCGAAAAAAAGTGGACCCATGATATCCTGAACATACGACGGATAAGTAAAAGTTCCATCGGCTTTAGTCACTTCAGCCCTGGCACGTTTGGCTTCCAGCAAAAAGGCATTGCCATAATCCCAGAAATACATACCGTTTCCGGAAAGTTGATTGATGGCATTCACCTGCCGTTTCAAGCTTTCGCGAACTTTTTCCTGAAAGAGATCCGGATTCCCGGCCATCATCCGGTTCGATTCTTCGAGCGACAAGCCGACAGGATAATAACCTCCGGAAAACGGATTGTGCAGGGAAGTTTGATCGGAACCCAGATCAACCGGGATATTTTTGGCGGCCAGTTCTTCCCACAAATCGACGATATTTCCGAGGTAGGCCAGTGAAACCGCTTCCTTATTTTTTCTGGCTGAGTGCATTCGTGCAATCAATTGATCCAAATCTTCAAAAACTTCATCGACCCAACCTTGTTGGTGTCGAATCTCAACCACTTTCGGATTGATTTCGGCAATAACCGCAACCATTCCTGCAATGACCGTGGCTTTGGGTTGAGCGCCAGACATTCCACCCAAACCGGACGAAACAAATATTTTCCCGGCCAGTTCTCCGTCACCACGCATCCGTGCTGCATTCATCAGCGTGATAGTCGTTCCGTGAACAATGCCCTGCGGTCCGATATACATAAACGAACCGGCCGTCATTTGTCCATATTGCGAAACCCCCAACGCGTTCATTCGCTCGTAGTCATCCCTTCCGGAGTAGTTTGGAATAACCATTCCGTTGGTAACGACCACCCGCGGTGCATCCCTGTGCGAGGGGAAAAGCCCCATCGGATGGCCCGAATACATTACCAGGGTTTGTTCGTCGGTCATTTCCGACAGATATTTCATGCAAAGCAGGTATTGTGCCCAATTCTGGAAAACCGCGCCATTTCCGCCATAAGTGATCAATTCGTGAGGATGCTGGGCAACGGCTTTATCCAGATTGTTCTGGATCATCATCATGATGGAAGCCGCCTGAAGCGATTTATGCGGGTAATCTTCGATCGGCCGTGACTTCATTTCGTATTCGGGTCGAAACCGGTGCATGTAAATCCGTCCATATTGCTGCAGTTCGTCCAGGAATTCAGATGCCAATGTGGCATGATGTTCCGGATCAAAATATCTGAGTGCATTTTGAATGGCCAGTCGTTTTTCTGGCTGGTTTAGTATATCTTTACGTTTTGGGGCGTGGTTGACAGACTGATCGAAAGGTTTCCTTGCCGGAAGTATTTCCGGAATCCCTTTCTGAATGGCTTTTTTAAATTCGGAGGTGTTCATAGTTATTGAATTGTGGTTCGCCTTTTGATGCATAGCGTATAACGGTAAAATTGCGACATTCCCCGATAATCTACCGTGTGTTTTTATCAGTTTTGCAACATTTGTCAAACGTAAAGTTTATAAATTTTGAGAATTAATTAAAAAGTAAATACAATGAAAAAAACTTGGATTGTTCTGGCAGTTATTCTGGTAGTACTGGTGTTGGCCTACTCGTCGATTAAAGGTTCGTATAACAACATGGTTATCATGCAGGAAGGCGTGACCGCACAATGGTCGCAGGTCGAAAATGTGTACCAACGTCGTTCCGACCTGATTCCAAACCTGGTCAATACCGTGAAAGGATACGCCGATTTTGAAAAAGAAACCCTGACGCAAGTGATTGAAGCCCGCGCGAAAGCAACTCAGGTAACGGTTGATCCGACCAAACTGGACGCTCAGTCTATTCAGAGCTTTCAGAATGCACAATCAGGATTGTCGTCAGCGTTAGGTCGTTTGATGGTGGTGGTTGAAAAATATCCGGAGTTGAAAGCCAACCAGGGATTCCTCGAATTGCAGGCCCAGTTGGAAGGAACCGAAAACCGCATCACGGTTGAACGTCAGAAGTTTAATCAAAGCGCTCAGTCATACAATACATTCATCCGCACTTTCCCGAAAAATATTTTCGCCGGAATGTTTGGATTTGAAAAGAAAGCCTATTTCGAAGCTGAAAAAGGAGCCGAAAGAGCGCCGCAGGTGAAATTCTAGATGCAACTGGCAACCAGAAACTTTGTTTATTTTATTTACCATTAACCCGCATATCCATGTCAGTCGAAAACTTTTTCAGTAAAGAAGAAAAGAAACAAATCACCGATGCCATTGCCGCGGCAGAGCTGGATACTTCAGGAGAAATTCGCCTGCATGTGGAAGGCAAATGCAAGATTGATGTTCTCGACCGGGCCGCTTATGTTTTCGGGAAACTTAAAATGTTCGAAACGGCGCAGCGGAACGGGGTTTTGTTCTACCTGGCTGTTTATGACCGGAAATTTGCCATTCTGGGCGATGCCGGAATCAACAAAGTCGTTCCTGACAATTTCTGGGACGATATCAAGGAAATGATGCTCGGTCATTTCAAAAACGGGAAATTCGCTGAAGGAATTTCCAGGGGAATCCTCATGGCCGGCGAGCATCTGAAAGCCAATTTTCCATACCAAAGTGACGATGTCAACGAATTGTCGGACGAAATATCCTTCGAAAAAAACTTATAAGATGAACCGAATACTCTGTTTAATTTCCTTCTTCCTTTTTTCTGTTTCCATTTTCGCACAGGATATTCCTGAACGCCCGAACCCGCCACGACTGGTGAACGATTTGGCCAATGTATTGTCCGATCAGGAAAAACAGCAGCTTGAAACGGAACTGGTGCAGTTTAACGACCAGACTTCCACCCAGATTTGCATCGTGACACTTCCGACTTTAAATGGCATGGAAATCTCGGACCTCTCGTTTAAAATCGGCGAGAAATGGGGCGTCGGACAAAAGGGAAAGAACAATGGGATCGTGATCGTTTTCAAACCAAAATCGGGCAATGAAAAAGGTGCCGTCTTTATTGCTCCGGGATATGGACTTGAAGCCGTAATTCCTGATGCCATTGCCAGCCGGATTGTCCAGCACGAGATGATTCCACATTTCAGGGATGGCGATACATATGGCGGTTTTTTGGCCGCAGCCACCGTTCTGAAAAGCCTGGCTTTACAAGAATATACAGCCGCCGACTACCAGAAAAAGACCGGTGGACAAAAAGCCGAAAAAGGTGGTGGTGGATTATTTATTGTCATCCTGGTTTTTATCATCCTGATATCGCTCTTTCGAGGCGGACGTGGTGGTCATTACAACAGCGGCGGCAGTTTGCCATTTTGGTTAGCTTTGGGATTGCTTGGCGGCGGAAACCGTGGCGGAGGTTCTTTTGGAGGATTCTCAGGCGGTGGCGGAGGCGGCGGAGGTTTTGGCGGCTTCGGTGGCGGAAGCTTCGGCGGCGGAGGTGCAGGCGGAAGCTGGTAGCTTCGACAGGCTCAGCTACAGTTCGACAAGCTCAGTCTCCGGTTCAATATATAACTTAGAACATCCTAAAGGCCTTGCATTTTGTAGGTTTTTAGGATGTTTTATTTGAATAGATCAGAATGAGTGCCGGTAGCGACAAGGAAAATTATTTTTTCTTTATCGTCTTTTCTTCAGATTAACAACCAATCGGGTTTGATATGGCATTCCCAATAGCCCTTATATTTTCCAGCTAAAATATGCGGTTTGTATGATGGAGGCAGCGACCCATTTATTTCAAGTTGTGAAATTGCCTTCTGTAGTAAATCGAGGTTTAAACTGCGTTTGATACATTATACAACCTCTTTATCAAAACTTTTGGTTGCAATTATCCTATACATTTGCTTTTTCTCTGAGTTTTGCAAATAAGTCAGCTGCACTTTTATACTCAGTAGTTTTGCCTGTTCTTTCCTCTTCTATAGCCTTTTTTAATGCAGGAGTAGGTTGTTTTTCTTCAATAATAGTGACATAACGTTGAGTTTTTAGAAACTCAATCATCTTTTTGGCATCTTGAGATCGCTCGTTAATAATTATTGTCGTCATGGTTCGTATATTTTGCACAAAGTTAATAATCTACGCTATATTCATCAACAGGATCACTAAATTTTCATATGAGTGGCTTTTACAGCAGCACCAGTCTCAGAAACAGAAATATCTTTCCTTTAAAATTATTGTTTAGCAAGCTTTTTATTTTTACATTTGAAGATTAGACACAAGGGTTTATGCATTGGATTTCCAAATGTTTCCCCTTTGCCTGGAAACTAATCCCAACCAATGAAAAAATCATTTCTTCCATTTATCCTGTTTTGTGCATTTCTTCTCCTCGTTATCCTGCAGGCTTTTTGTCCGTCGCCATTCCCGGATGGCAAGGCTCAGCAAATCCTCGACAAAGCGGACATTTATAACGCGAAATTTCCGCAGGAAAAAATCTATCTGCACACCGACCGGTCTTCGTATTGGGCGAACGATGATATCTGGTTTAAAGCTTACCTGAAAGATTCACCAATCCCGGATTGTAACCTGTACGTCGAATTATTGAATTCATCCGGAACGATCCTTCAAAAGAAACTTCTCTGGGCTCAAAACGGATTGGCTTACGGCGATTTGCATCCTGCGGATTCACTTTCGAGCGGCGTTTACCAGATTCGGGCCTATACCAACTGGATGCGAAATTTTGGAGACGACTGGTTTTACCGGAAAGACCTGGTGATCATGAACCTTCGCGACAAACAGCTTCCGGCGGAGATTTCGCGAACCCGGGCAGATGAAATCGATTTCCAGTTTTTCCCGGAAGGCGGAACCTTTCTTTCAGGCGTCGGGAATAGAATTGCGTTCAAGGCAACCGATCAGCATGGCAAGGGCCTTGATTTTACAGGCAAAATTACCGATGACCAGGGAAACGAAGTAGCCTGGGTAAAAAGCCAGCTCCATGGAATGGGAAATTTCAAGCTCATTCCGGAGAAAGGAAAAAAATATACTGCTGAGGTGACTTTCGGCGATGGTGAAAAAAAGAAGATCAAACTTCCGGCTCCCGAAGAATCCGGATTTCATCTGGCCATTGATGGCAGCGACCCGGCAAGGTTCAGGATACAGGTTACGGAACATCAGAATGAAGCGCCAACCAATCCCGATGAAGAGTTTCTGTTGGTTGCACAGGCCAATGGAGTAGTTGCCCTTCAGGAGAAATTCCGACTGAAAGAGGGTTCCTGTCCTTTGGAAATCAGCAAAGACAGCCTGCCACAGGGGATTATTCAGTTTACCCTGTTCGATGCAGTTATGATTCCACGCTGCGAGCGCCTGGTGTTTGTGAACCACCACGATTTTGTGAAGGTCGAAATCAAACCGGACAAGGAAAACTATCTTCCCCGCGAAAAAGTTGAAGTGCAATTCAACGCTTTTCCAAAAAGCGGAACACCAGTTCCGGCGAACCTTTCCCTGTCGGTTTTCAACAAAGAAAGCCAGATGGAAACTGCAAACTATCCCGGAAACATCCTGACCTGGTTCCTGCTCAATTCGGAATTGAAAGGGATGATCGAAGATCCGGGCTGGTATTTTAAGGACGACAGCCTTTCGACACGGCTGGCTCTGGACAATCTGATGCTTACTCATGGTTACCGGCATTTCGAATGGAAAGCCATTTCCGAAAACCAGTTTCCAAAAATTGACTATCCGGCCGAGCAAAATCTCCAGGTCAAAGGAAGAGTGACCACCATTCTTGCTTCTAAACCGGTACCCAATTGCCAGCTGACCCTGATGCTGGTCAAAACCCAGTATGGTCTGTACATGGGAAAAACTGACACACTCGGACGTTTTATGTTCCCCAACCTCTATTTTTACAACGATGTCTTTTTCACAGTCCAGGCCATCAACCAAAAAGGCAAGAAAAATACGGCCATTGATCTGGATCAAAAATCATCGGTTTCTCCTGATCCCGGAAGGCTGCCCGTGAGTTATGAATATATACAGGAACATCCGGTAAATACGATGAAAGTGTTGATTGATGAGAACAAGGAGTTTCTCAGCAAGAAATGGCGTTTAAGCGACACGATCTTGTTGTCGAACGTCAATGTGGTGGCGTATAAAAAGAAAAAAGGCGATGGAAATTTCCGGATGTACACCGATGCGGATCACGTCTATGATGCTTCAAAACATGATCAGGTTTATAGTAATATTATCGAAAACCTCGAAAATGACGCTTACATGATTCGGTATGTCAACGCACCATTCTATCTGGACGGAGTTCCGGTTGATCGTGAATTTATTGCCAGTTTGCCCGCCAGTATTATTGATAAAGTAGAGGTGGTAAAAATCGGAGCTTTTATGAGTGGCGGTGGTCCGGGAGTTTTTTTCTACCTGAAACGCGGTGAACACCAGCAACTGGACAGAAAGGATGCAATTGGAATGAAAAGCGGAAGAATTATGGGATATTCCATGTCCCGAAAATTTTATTCTCCCGCATACGAAACTCCCGCAGCTGAAGAAAATAAGAAAGATTTCAGGAGCACCATCTATTGGAATCCTATTCTCAGGATCGATTCAACCGGTGTTGCCAATGCCTCTTTTTACAACAGCGATCTCACCGGAGAAGTGGAAGTGGTTGTGGAAGGAGTGGCTGCCGATGGAAAACTTTGCCGGGGAGTGGGCCGTTACACTGTGAAGAATTGAGCAAAAAAAACCTTCCGGATTACTTCGGAAGGTTTTTTTTGATGTTTGTTTATGAACTAATCGACCACGGTTTCGACTGAATCCAGAATATCCTTATCGACCAGAATGCGTCCGCAATACTCGCAAACGATTACTTTTTTGCGCGAAGCAATGTCCATTTGGCGCTGTGGCGGAATTTTGTTGAAGCAACCCCCGCAGGCGTCACGCTGAACGGTTACCACGGCCAATCCGTTCCGTGCGTTTTTCCGGATACGTTTGAATGCGGTTACCAATCGGGCTTCGATGTTGGCTTCAATCTTTTCTGATTTTGATTTCAGACGTTCTTCTTCGATCTGTGTTTCTGCGGTAATTTCTTCCAGTTCTTTTTGCTTGCGGTCCAGATCTTCAAGTCTTTCTTTCAAAATCGATGAAGAAGATCCAATGGCTTCTTTTTTGGTGGCAAGCTCGGTGGTAAATTCCCGGATCCGTTTTTCCGACAATTCCATTTCGAGTTTCTGAAACTCAATTTCCTTGCTCAACGAATCAAATTCGCGGTTGTTCCGAACGTTGTTTTGTTGTTCGGTATATTTGGCGATCAGGGTTTCCGATTCCTTGATGGCAATTTTTTTGTTGTGGATGGCGGTTTCCAGATCTTTGATGTCGTCTTCGTAATTACTGAAGCGGGTTTTTAATCCGGTAATTTCGTCTTCCAAATCCTGAACTTCCAATGGCAGTTCGCCACGGAGGGTCTTAAATTTGTCGATTTCAGAAACAACATTTTGTAATTCATAAAGTGCTCTGAGCTTTGAGCTGATTGGCACACTTTTACTTTCGTCTCTAACGTACTGTGTAGTCATACTTATCCTTGTTTAACTGAGTTCAAATGAGATAACTTACCGGGTTTGTGTTGATTTCCGATAAATGGACTGCAAATTTAGGGAATTTTTTTGTAAGTAATTCATAAAAAACTTCTTTAGTGAACTGTTCACTCTCATAATGCCCGATATCTGCAACGATGATTTGGTTTTCGGCATCAAAAAACTGGTGATATTTAAAATCTCCGGAAATGAAGATGTCAGCTTTTTGCGCCACAGCCAGCTTCAGGTAAGTGCTTCCGGAACCACCGCAAACAGCCACCCGACGGATCGGCTTTCCGAAAAGGGCGGTGTGCCTGATGACGGTACAATTGAACGCCTTTTTCAGTTTAAGAAGAAACTCCTTTTCTTCTACCGGTTCCGAAAGATCGCCGATCATTCCGATTCCTGCCTGCGAATACTCGTTATCAAGCGGATAAATGTCGTAGGCGACTTCCTCGTAAGGATGGGCAAGCAGAAGCGCCTTAATTATGCCTGATTGCAGATGTTTTGGAAAAATCGTTTCGATGCGTGTTTCCGCTTCGAAATGCAGCTGATTTTTTTCGCCGACATACGGATTCGTCTGGTCATTTCCTTTGAAACTGCCTGTTCCATCGAGGTTGAAGCTGCACGAAGCGTAATTCCCGATTTGTCCGGCGCCTGCGTCGAACAAGACTTTCCTGATCTTTTCAGCATCAGCCGACGGAACGAAAGTGACCAGTTTTTTCAGAAAATCAGGCATCGAAGCCAGAATCCGGCAATTTTGGAGGTTCAGTTTCTCGCCAATTTTACTGTTTACACCGCCAAAAACACTGTCGAGATTGGTGTGCGAAGCATAGATCGCAAGGTCATTTTTAATGGCTTTGGCCACACAACGTTCGATGTAGTTTTTCCCGTTCAGCTTTTTCAGACCGCTGAAAATGATCGGATGGTGACAAACGATCAGGTTCAGTTTCTTGCGGATGGCCTCATCCAGAATTTCTTCGGTAATATCCAGTGAGATCAGGATTCCCGAAATTTCATCGTCCGGATTTCCGATGATCAAACCGGCATTGTCGTATGATTCCTGAAAGGCCAGTGGTGCGACCGATTCAATGTATTGGGTGATCTGTCTGAGTTGCATAATATCTTATTATTCTTTCTTCAGAATGAAGCCTGGAATCTGGAATCTGGAACTTTTTTATAGTTCTTCCTTTATATCAACCAGCATCTGCCGGATTTCCTGAAGTTTTTTAACGACTTCAAAATTCTGGAACGTATCGTCCTTGTTATCTTTAAGCTTTTGTTGAGCACCTTTGATGGTCATACCCCTTTCTTTCAGGAGGTAGTAAATCAACTTCAGGTTTTCAATGTCTTCTTTGGTAAACATCCTGTTCCCTTTTGCATTCTTATGCGGTTTGAGGATGTCGAACTCGTTTTCCCAGAAACGAATGTTCGATGTGTTCACTCCAAACATCTCAGCAACTTCGCTGATTGAAAAGAAAACTTTTTCTATTTTCGGTTTTTTGTAAGGCACAGCTTGATATTTTAGTCGAAAGTTTGTCCGATGTTCGATGAAATCCTGACCATTTTTTCATATTCCTGAGCGTTCAGGTCTTTGAAATAGTAATATTGCGGGTTGACAGGTTCTCCGTTACGATGAACTTCATAGTGAACATGTGGTCCGGTTGATGTACCTGAATTGCCGACATAACCAATAACACTTCCACGTTTGACTTGTTCTCCCACTTTTACATTGAAAGCGCTCAAATGGCCATAAAGAGTTTCGTATCCAAAGCCATGGTCAATCATGATCCAGCGGCCAAAACCGCCCCCAATCGACTGAACGTCTTTCACAATCCCATCGCCGGTAGCATACACTTTGGTGCCGATATTGGCTGTGAAATCCATTCCGTAATGAAATTGCCTGATTTTGTAGATCGGGTGAATACGGAAACCCCATCCCGAAGCCGTGCTTTTTAACGACTTGTTTGAGATAGGCATGATGGCCGGAAGACTGGCAGTCAGTTTTTCTTTATTCATGGCCAAATTTAAAACTTCATCATACGATTTGGCCTGAATATATGCCTGCTTCGAAAGAATATCCAGCTTTTCTGCCGTTTTGATCACCAATTCTGAATTGTCGAACGACTCGAGCTGCGAATACCGGTTTACTCCGCCAAATCCGGCCTTCCGGATGGTGGAAGGGATCGGATCACTTTCAAAAACCACCCGGTACAAGTTGTTGTCGCGCTGTTCAATTTCGTCCAGTACTTTTTCAACGGTTAAAAGGTCTTTGTAAAGCAAACCGTACTGTGTGGCAAGTCGTTGATTTTCTTTGTGCAGGGCCCGCATCCTCGGAGATTCGTAAAACTGCAAAATCCCGACTGCAATCAGCACCGACGATACCAATGTAGTTGAGAATAAGGCTAAAAACCGCTTGAATCGGGTTTTGAAGCTGATTACGATTTTATCGTAGCTAAGTGTGTGAGCATTAAATCTGTACTTGACTTTCGCCATAAAACAGTTTGAATGGAAATTATTTTTTGACTGCTAACAAAATTAAGGATTTAATCTAACTTTGCACGGTTTCAAAATTCCGGTTTAAAACAGCCAGCAAAGCTAATAAATTCAGCATATAAAATTGATGAGCTTCAATCAATTGCAAATATTTAACAATTTTTAATGCCTGAAATAATTGTTTTGAAGTGTTTCCTGACGAACGGTTTTTCATTCATTTTGAGGTGTTTTCAAAGAATAAACCTTTGCAGTTTTAGCCTGGTGTTTTTTTGTAATTACATTGTAAAAGATAAAGATTGATATGAATTCGAAGGAAATCAGAAAAGCGTTTTTGGATTTTTTTGCCGGCAAGGAACATCAGATTGTGAGTTCGGCACCAATGGTTGTTAAAAATGATCCAACCCTTATGTTTACCAATGCCGGAATGAATCAGTTTAAAGATATTTTCCTCGGCAATCAACCCGCCAAAAGTTTGCGTGTGGCTGATACCCAGAAGTGTCTGCGGGTTTCAGGAAAGCACAATGATTTGGAAGAAGTGGGTCACGATACTTACCACCACACCATGTTCGAGATGCTTGGAAACTGGTCGTTTGGCGATTATTTCAAGGAAGATGCCATCAACTGGGCCTGGGAATTGCTGCACGATGTTTTGAAAATTCCGGCTGACCGCATGTATGCTTCCATTTTCGAGGGAAGCGCCGACGATAAACTTGAACGCGATACCGAAGCTTTTGAACTTTGGCGCAAATTTCTTCCGGATGACCAAATCATTAACGGAAGCAAAAAAGATAATTTCTGGGAAATGGGCGATACCGGTCCCTGTGGACCTTGTTCCGAAATTCATGTCGATTTGCGCGATGATGACGAACGGGCAAAATCGCCAGGCCGCGATCAGGTGAATAAAGACAATCCGCTGGTGATCGAAATCTGGAACCTGGTTTTCATCCAGTTTAACCGCAAAGCTGACGGGAAACTTGAAGAACTTCCGGACAAGCATGTGGATACCGGAATGGGTTTCGAACGTCTTTGCATGGTTCTTCAGGGCAAAAAATCGAATTATGACACCGATGTTTTCCAGAACACCATTGCTAAAATTGCGGAACTCGGAAACACGAAATACGGTGAAAATCAAAAGGCAGACATTGCCATGCGTGTGATTGCCGACCATTTACGGGCCATTTCGTTCTCGATTGCCGATGGACAATTGCCCTCGAACAACAAGGCGGGCTATGTGATTCGCCGGATTTTGCGCCGCGCTGTCCGCTACGGATATACTTTCCTTGGATTCAAGGAACCATTCATCTGGAAACTGGTTGAAGTGCTGAAAAACAACATGGGCGATGCTTTTCCTGAATTGATTTCGCAACAGGGTCTGATTGAAAATGTGATCCGCGAAGAAGAAGAATCGTTTCTCCGGACACTGGAAACCGGAATCCGTCTGCTCGATGAACTGGTTGCCAAAGCCAAAGCTGCCGGAAAAACTGAAATCAGTGGCGACAATACTTTCACGCTTTACGACACCTTCGGATTTCCGTTTGACCTGACCAGCCTGATCCTTCGGGAGAAAGGATTGTCTGTTGATGAAGCCGGATTCAATGCTGAAATGGAAAAACAGAAGGAGCGCTCGCGCAATGCGGCTGTTCAGGAAACGGATGACTGGATTGAACTGAAGAAAATTGAACAGGTTGAATTTGTGGGATACGATCTGCTGGAAACGGAAGTGAAAATTTCGCGTTACCGCAAAGTCACTCAAAAAAATAAGGAATTCTATCACCTGGTTTTCGACCTGACTCCATTCTACGGTGAATCGGGAGGTCAGGCCGGGGATTCAGGATACATCATTGCTGACGGTCACCGGACGAAAATTCTGGATACTCAGAAAGAGAACAACCTTACCATTCACATTGCCAATAAACTTCCGGAGAATCCTGCAGCAAGCTTCAACGCGGTTGTTGATGCCGGGATGCGAAAAATGACCATGAACAACCATACGGCAACTCACCTGCTCGATCATGTCCTGCGTGAAGTGCTGGGAATCCATGTGGAACAAAAAGGATCGCTGGTAAACAGCGAATACCTGCGTTTCGACTTTGCCCATTTCCAGAAAGTGAGCCGCGAAGAAATGGACCGAATCCAGGCACGGGTGAACGAATTGATTCGTGAAAACCTGGTTAGGGAAGAAAACCGTTCGGTGTCGTTTAACGAAGCTAAAACCATGGGAGCCATTGCACTTTTTGGTGAAAAATACGGTGATTTTGTTAGGGTGATCAAATTTGGCGAATCGGTTGAATTGTGTGGAGGAACCCATGTTCCGTCAACCGGGCAGATCGGTTCTTTTATGATTCTTTCCGAAAGCGCCATTTCGGCCGGTGTGCGTCGTATTGAAGCCATTACTGCCGATCGTGCGGAAGAATTCGTAAAGAAACATCTGGACGAACTGGCTGAAGTGAAATCGGTTCTGAACAATACTCAAAACCTGAAAAAATCGGTCGAAGATCTTCTGGCTCAAAACAGTCGTTTGCAAAAGCAAATTGAGGAATTTGAGCGCAAAGCTGCTTCCGGAATCAAACAGGAACTGAAAAATAAAGTTCAGTTAATTAATGGCGTGAACGTCATTGCGGAAGTTATTCAGCTGGATTCGGCTCAGGCAGTGAAAGATTTGGCATTTCAGCTTAAAGTAGAGATTGATCATTTGTTCCTGGCTTTGGGTTCAGTCATTAGCGGAAAACCTTCGATTTCGGTGATGATTGCCGAAAATGTGGTGGCCGAAAAAGGCCTAAATGCCGGTACGATTGTTCGCGAAGCAGCCAAAGAAATGCAGGGCGGCGGAGGTGGTCAGGCATTTTACGCAACTGCAGGCGGAAAAGAAGTTTCAGGACTTCCTGCTGCCGTAGCCAGGGCAAAATCTTTTGTCGGATAATTTCAAAAATAAGGGGAAGGAAAAAGTTGTATTCATAGATGCTTTATAGAGCTCAAACAATGAAACTGAAAAAATATCTTTTCATATTATTTGCTGGTTTGGTTGGTCTTTCAGGGACGATTCTGGCACAAAATTCCGCCGGAAGTGGCGCTGTAACTGATCTGTTTAAGTTTTGTTCCGAAATGAAAGGGTTCAATTTGCTTGGCAAATTTGACGTTTACAACAGCAATACCGGATTCCCCGAGAAGGAATTCAGCATGATTCATGATCTTGGATTCAATTTTGTGCGTCTTCCGCTCGATTTTCGGGCCTATACTCAATATGGCAACTGGGACAAGTTTACCGAAGCGGAAGTAGCCAAAATAGACAAAGCAGTTGAATTTGGAGGCAAATATGGAGTGCATGTTTGCATCAATCTTCACCGGGCGCCAGGTTATTGTGTCAATTCGACTACCTTACCAACTAATCAGCAATTGGATCTTTGGACAGATACGATCGCTCAAAAAGCATTTGTCAAACATTGGATATTCTTTGCCAACCGCTACAAAGCAGTTTCGGCTGAAATACTGAGTTTTGACCTGGTGAATGAACCGAGCAATGTGACGGAAGCGGTTTATGTTCAGGTGATGAAAAAAGCCATTCAGGCCATACACCAAATCAGTCCCGACCGTATTATTTTTGTCGATGGGTTGGATTACGGAAATACCATCGTTCCTAGCCTGAAGGATGAACCGAATTTAGCGCAATCCATTCATTGTTATGAACCGTTCAGTTTGACCCATTACAAAGCAGAATGGGTGAGTGGTTCAAACGACTTTCCGCTGCCGACCTGGCCCATTTTATGGATTTCAAACTACCTGTATGGTCCATGGAAAGCCGATTTTAAAAGTCCGCTGGTGTTCCAGGGTAATTTTCCGGCGGGAACTGAGGTGATTGTCAATGTTCATCAGGTTTCGATGGAATCAACGCTCAGCATCAAAGCCGGAACAAAAACTGTGCTGTCAAAACATTTTCTTTGCACTGCCGATCCGGGAACTGATTTTACCAAAATCAACAAAACCGAATGGGGATACCAGAATTTCTCGGACAAAGATTATTCGGCTGTCCTTACCGAAGCGGCAACCAGGCTGACCATTGAGAATATCCTTGGCGACTGGATGATCCTGAATTCGATCTCGATCAAGCAAGACGGAAAAGTGGCAGTGTATACCCTTTCAGACGGTACCTGGGGTACTAAACAATCATCATACCTGATTGACGACACTGGTGTGATCAAAACAGCCGATGGAAACAATGTTCTGCCGTTCGAGAGCTACCGGAAGAATATTGCCCTGGCCAAAGCAAATAATATTCCTTTCATGGTTCAGGAATTCGGGGTTTACAACAAAACTCCTCATTCGGTGGCTATAGGTTTTCTGTCCGACCTGACGAAATTCTTTGCCGAAAACAACATTGGCTGGGCGCTTTGGAATTTCTCCGGAAGTTTTGGAATCCTCAACAGCGACCGCGCTGATTGTATATATGAACCCTATCAGGGTTATCAGCTCGACCGACAATTGCTGGATGTTTTGACTAAAAGTGCGAGTACCGGGGCTGTGAACCTGAATAAGCAAACCCTCAAAATTTATCCTTCACCGGTAAAAGATGAGTTATTTATTTCAGGAAGCGATTTTAAAGGAAAAACAATGATTCAGGTCAGTGATGTAACCGGGCGAATGGTTAATACCTTCCGAAATGAAACTTTTTATTCAGGAACCTTCCGTATGGATGTGTCAAATCTGAAATCTGGAATGTACATGATTCGAGCCGCAAACCAGGGACAAGTATTTACAGGGAAGTTTTTAATCAGCAGATAAACCCTTTCTTAAATTTATTTCAGACTGCAAGGTGTATTAGTCTAGCAGATTGCTAATGGATTAGCAATGAAAAAGTCATGATCTATCTTAACAAAATTGCTTTCATTGTTTGAGTCGAATTGTTGCCTGTTTCCAGTTTAAAGAAGTATATTCCATTATCCAGCTGTTTTCTTTGGTTGTATAGAACATTCCAGACTGGCGAATAATTTCCGGCGCTCTGGTATTCGTTGACCAAAGTACTTACCTGCTGCCCAAGGAAATTGTAAATGGTCAATTTAACATGGGAAGCTTCATGCAGCTGATAAGGAATGGTAGTTTCAGTCTGAAAAGGATTTGGATAATTCTGCATCAACATCGTTGTCGAATTATTGGAGTTTATTAAACCCGTTCCTGTTGAAGAAGAAAAGTTTGCGACAGCAGTTTTATCGCTATCCAGCGTAATCTTTATAGTACTCGTTACTCCTGACAAATCGCCGGCCCAGTTGTCGAACTTGAACCCATTATCTGGTATAGCCGTCAGGTTAACTTCTGTCCCAGCCACAAAGCTGGTTCCAGCCGGGCTAATCGCAATTGAACCATTGGTTGACTGCGTATTCAGTTTGAATGCCTTTCCGTCAAATACTGGAACGACTTTTATTGCTGATATCTTCGGATTGTCTGTTATCTTTTGCAGCGAAATATTTAGTTGCCCGTCAATGAGTTGGATTGTAAATGTTTTATTGTAAGCAGCATTTGCTCCTGCCATTGACCATATATCCAGTTTACTGATAACCGGTTTTCCTTCGATTAAAACATTAAACACCCGTTGTTTTGGCTGTGTTTGGTATATTTCAGCAAAAAGCAGGGTTACTTCATAATTGCCATTGGGTAAATCGATGTTATAAGTCACATCTCCATATCGTTCTGACTGGTACAATTTATCATCTTCAGTACCCGAAATTGCTGCGGTTGAAGTATAAGTATTTCCTCCTGAATAATTTTTGTCAGCACTGAATATTGTACCATCAGAAGCCTTAAAAGCCGGACCTCCGCAATTCACTGCAAATGATTCGATTGCACTACCAACGAAATTGTAGTTGGCAGTAATGCTTTTATTGGCGTCGATGGTAATGGTAGTTGAGTCAACAGAGCCTGAAATATCGCCGCTCCAGTTCCTAAACTGATAGCCAAAATCTGTAGTAGCCGACGCTTTGACGATAGTCCCTTCGTTGTAAATTCCTCCCGGCGGATTCAGCACAATGCTTCCGTTTGCAGCATTTGTCGAAAGTGAATAAGTAGGAACAATACTGAATGTTGCAGATATCTTTTTGTCTCCGTCAACTGTAATCGTGCCTGGATTTTGTACGCCTGACAAATCGCCTCCCCAAGAAGCAAATGTAAAACCGATATTACCAACCGCTTTTACTTTTACCACAGCACCCGGAGTAAACTTTTCAAGTGCGGGATCAAGAATAATGGCGCCATTTTCAGCTGTTTTCGAAATGGTATAGAACACAGGGCTAAAATTGGCGGTAATTCCTTTGTCCCCATCCATCGTAATTGTTGCTGCATTTTCTGTTCCGCTCAGGTTTCCGCTCCATCCACTGAATTTGAATCCATTAATTGGAACTGCGGTAACAGATACTTTGCCTGATGTAGCCTGATCTGTTGATACTTGAATCGATCCATTGGTTGCGGTTGTCACAAGTGTATAATTGGTTGATGGGATTTTATAGTCAATCCGGTAGGTCATGTCATAAAGAAATTCGTTGGTTTTCAAGTTGGCAGCGTTGCTGATATAGGCCGCATCAACATTTTTTCCGGCAATGGTGACGTTATCAAAAACTAAATTCCGGAATGCAGAACTCGCTGTTCCAAGAATCCCGCCATTCTTCCAGCCAAAAGTTTGCTTCGATGCATAATTTATATTTTCGAAACGCATACCGGCCAAATCTCCTGAATTGTTTGCATCTGCCAAAAATCCGAACAAATGCCTAACCGGTTTTGGATCAGAAATATTGATATTCCTGAAATGCACCATCTGGCCGGTATTCTCAATTCCATCCTTTAGCATCTTGTTTCCACCACCTTTGCACCCGATAATTGAAAAATCAAGATTTGTACCAAAACCAAATACCCCGCGTGCATAAATAATATCAATATCCTCGATAAGAATTTCCTTTGGAACATTCGAGGCATTATTTGCATCGAAACGCTGTGTAGTAAAATCACCTCTAAACGTAGCTCCATTCACATCGTGCCAGAAAACAATACGGCGCATGGTAACCGCACCTCCTATATAATGTCCATCGTCCTGTGTCCGAAAAAAACAGTCTTCCAATGTAGTATGACCATCTAATGAAGTTGCATCCGAATTTGGTCGCCATGCGATAACTTTAGCCCATTTGATTGCATTCGGGGTGTAAAACTGAGTAAGATCTCCGCTGATTTTGAGGGTGTGGTTCGCCGGATCGGCTACCGTTATTCCTTCATACCTGACATTTTTAGCGTTTCGTACTGACACCGCCTCGTGAAATTGACTATTTGGGTATTCACTTTTGGGATAATCTGTCCAGGCCGTCCAGAAAAGTATTTTTGAACCTGAAATGGTCCCATGTCCATATATCCGGATATTTTCACTGGTCCCGGAGGTTCTGCCATAATCGGTAAAATTGCCGTAAACGATAGCATCCCCCGGGATGTAAATTGTTTTATTACTTTTTAAGGTAATTACGTCTTTCGGATCCCATCGGCGCTCCACAAGTTCCCCCTTTGTATTTTTGTCAACAGACATCTTATGTACCCCTGGCTCAAAATACAGGGTAGTCCAACTGCGTGTGTTAATGTCTGCCGGTATTGGTTCACCTGCCTTAATTACCAAAACTCCTGCGCCATTCGGATCGGGTTTGTCTTCAATAAATGGATTGGCAAAAATGGAGACCGCGTGGCAGCCAAGTTTCCGGGACGTATAAGGAAATGCAGAACTATCCCATCCATCCCTGACTCTTGGCGCGTTTCGCGTATCCAATTGTCCGTCAATATCAACAGTAACCAGTGCCGGTTTGCTCATGGTGATGTATACCTCGCCATTGATGATTTTATAGGAGTCGACCTTATCGGCAGGATGAACCGCAGCCAATTTGATTGGTCCAAAAGGAGCATCGTCGCCAGTCACTGATTTACGCGTTATTTTAACTACGATAGGCGTATTCGGATCCAGTTCGAAATTGGTATAGGTATGGCTCCATCCTCCTATATAACTGGCATAGCCATAACCTGGATCAGTATCCTTCAAGGGCGACTTGGTAAGCCAGGCGAATGGAGTCTGCCAGTTGGTAACATCGGCAAGATTAGCTGAATTTAGTTCGCTCACTTTCTGCACACGAAACTCATAGTAGGGCGATGGATCCAATCCCGGTACCGGCGGATAAACATGAAGGCGGTTTTGGGTGGCAACAGCATTTTCAATCTTATAAAACCTGAAATCACCTATTGCCAAAACTCCACCCTTCACAGGTTCTGAATAGTCCAAAAAATTCATATACACCTGATGGGTTCCGCTAACTGTTTGCATGAGTTCACAATCGTAGTCCATAAAATTGACCGACTTCCCCGGGAATATGTTCGATTTTCCGGTATGGTGAAAGTAAACCCGACCAATAAGTTCTCCATCTGATTTGTCGAGACGAAGTTCAACTTCGCCGCCCAAGCCATATGAGGCTGCCTTGATCGTAAAATGGTTGACTCCATCTCCAAAATTGGCCGGGTTAACGGCTTGCCAGGTAAACCCTTCAGGTGCTTGTGCCTGAACTAAATTGGCAAACAATACCATACTTAGCAGAACTATAAAATGGGAGACTATTGATTTCATATTTTTACTATATTTTATTGACAGGTAGAATAATTTTTATCGCCGAAATTTTAGTCACGTCTTTTTTCTCTCAGATGCCAAAAACTCTGTAAAGAGCAGTAGCAGAATAAAAATTGAATTTTTTTTAGTATCATAAGTGGATCAGGTTAGTACTCTATAAACATAGACATATTTCTTGACCTTCAAAACCCGGCTTATCCTAAAAATAATTTATCCAAATTCTTTCTGCCTGAATTTCAAGAGAAGTGGTCGTTCTGTCAAGCTTTTCCAATGGATATTCTTCATATGACATCAATTATGCCACCATCGTTCGGTGGACTTCACGAAAGGGCGAATTCACGGAAAATTATTCAGGTATAACCGTACTGGTTTAGTTTTTTTCGATTCAGGGCAGCCCACAATTTTTTGTAAATTTGTATTTAATTGTTTCTCCAAAACATTCCTGTTTTATGGGCAAAAAGATATTTCGTTTCCTGTGGAAGGCAGCAGCCTGGTTTTTCGGATTATCTGTTTTTTCTGTACTTGTTTTTCGGTTTGTTCCCGTCCCCATTACTCCTTTAATGCTTATCCGGACTGTTGAACAGGTCTTTAGTGATGATCCTGTTCGCCTGAAACACAACTGGGTTTCTATGGACGAAATCTCTAAAAACCTTCCATTGGCGGTTGTCTGTAGTGAGGATCAGAATTTTATGAACCATTCCGGATTCGACATGGAAGCCATCGAACGTTCGATGGATGCGGCCAGACACGGATTCAAACGGGTGCGAGGCGCCAGCACGATTTCGCAGCAAACGGCAAAAAATGTTTTTCTTTGGCCAGGCCGAAGCTGGATACGCAAAGGATTTGAAGTTTATTTTACTGTGCTGATTGAATTCGTTTGGGGCAAGGAACGAATCATGGAAATTTACCTGAACAGCATCGAAATGGGAAAAGGAATTTATGGTGCCGAAGCTGCTGCACAATTTTACTGGCATACCAGCGCAATAAACCTTTCCCGATCACAGGCCGCAGCGCTGGCCGCCGTACTGCCAAATCCCCGAAAATACAGTGCGAATCCTCCGGGTCCATACGTTCAGGAGCGAATTGGATGGATCGTCGGGCACATGGGGCAGTGGGGGACCATCCGATTTAACTAGATTTTTCCATCCAGATACAACACAATCCCGATTCTGTTGTTATATACTGCGTCCGATCAAATCGGACTTTTTTTTGACTTTTAGCTTTTAACAACTGGACAACCAAAAAATGATCCCAATGAAGAAAATTCTGAATTTCATGTTTTCCTTTCCGTTTATGGCTTTTTTACTGTTGGTTATGGCTTTCTCAATGGGCATTGCCACTTTCGTTGAAAGCAGCTACGGTACCGAAGCGGCACAAGGGCTGATATATAAATCGTTCTGGTTCAGTTTGGTTCTGGTGTTGTTGGCAATCAATCTGCTTGTCAATTTCATCAGACACAAAATGTATACCCGGCAACGAATCGCCGTCGGACTTTTTCATATTTCGTTCATCCTGATTCTGATTGGAGCAGGAATAACCAGGTACATCAGTTTTGAAGGTATCATGCATATTCGCGAAGGTGAAACTTCTGATTTTATCCTTTCATCAGATGATTACCTTACTGTTAAAAGTGCCAGTCAAACAGTAAGTTCGCCAGTCCTGTTTTCAGAACTTAGCCACAAGGGCTTCCACGAAAAGGTGGTGGTCGATGGACGTTCAGTAGAAGTGAAGTCAGTCGGTTTTATCAAGAATGCGGTCCGCACAGTGAAGGAAGATCCTTCCGGTTCAGAAATGATCGATTTTGTTGTTTCGGAAGGCCAGGGAAGGGAGAACTTTGCTTTTTCAAAAGGGGACCGGATAAATCTTGGAAATGTTGTACTTGCCTACAATCTGCCAGGCGCAAATGTTCAGTTTGTAAGCAATGCAAAAGGTCTTTCGCTGGTTTCGGACCGGCAAATCGAAATACGTTCGATGACTGGTGGTGCGACTGAATTTGTCAAGGCTCAAGACACTGTGATGGTAAAAACGATGCAATTGTATGCGATCGATTCGTATCTCCTGTTGGTTAAAAACTTCTATGAACATGCTACATCAAGTGTGTCCCAGGATGCCAGTGGCAATTCGAATGAAGATGCTGTGATACTTCAACTGTCTGATGGAACCCAAACGCAGACTGCCACAGTATTCGGACGGCATGGTCTTGAAGGTGCACCATCGAACGTCAGTTTTGGAAGTTCTGTTCTCGAATGTTCTTATGGAGCCATTCCGTTTTATTTACCGTTCACCTTGAAACTTAATGATTTCCAGATGGAAAAATATCCCGGATCTGACAGCCCATCCTCATTTGCCAGCGAATTGACTTTGATTGACAAGGAGAAGAGCGTGAACCGGAATGTCAGGGTTTTTATGAATAATACACTCAATTACCGTGGTTATAAATTCTTTCAGTCGTCGTATGATCAGGATGAAGCCGGCACGGTTCTTTCGGTGAACGCCGACGCTTTGGGAACCTCAGTAACTTATCTCGGGTATTCACTCCTTGCACTTGGTTTCATTTTGGCTCTGTTCAGCAAAAACTCTCGTTTTCAAATCCTGATCCAACGTTTAAAACAATATTCGAAACCGGCTGCTCTGCTTGCCTTCACCCTTATGTTCATGAATCTGGGATATGTAAGGGCCGGAACATCCGAATTGTCGTCAATTCCAAAGCTTGACCAGGCATTTGTCGACGACTTTTCCAGATTGTGGATTCAGGGTTCCGAGGAAAGGATTGAACCGGTCTCGACCCTGGCCTCTGAAATTCTCCGGAAAGTGAGCAGGCAGTCTGAATTTGAAGACCGTTCGGCGGAAGAGGTGATGTTTGGGCTGTACCTGCATCCTGAACTTTGGAGAAATGTCCCGTTGGTTTATGTGACGAACGATCAGTTGAAAGGATTGCTTGGCGTTACTGAGAGGCGGGTTCCGCTGACTACTTTTTTTGATGAAAAAGGAGCTTATAAACTGATGGATCAGGTGAAGGCTGCATTCGCTAAAATGCCGGCATTCCGCAATGTATTTGAAAAGGAACTTATCAACCTCGACGAACGGGTGAATATCTGCTTCATGGTCATCAATGGCGATATGTTTTCTTTGTTTCCGGGACGGACGAAAGCCGATAAATGGCTCGCTGTCGGAAGTTCTCCTGTTGGACTTGCTTCAGCCGATTCGTTATTTATAAATCGTGGGTTTCAGCTCCTGAAGGAGTCACTGAACGGGCAAGGTGGAGTCAATAGCCGTCAGATTCTGGCCAGTATTGCTGCATATCAGCTTAAGAATGCCGGTGCATACCTGCCATCCGAATCCAAAAAGAGCGTGGAAATTTTCTATAATTCGTTCAATCCGTTTAAACGGGTATTCCCACTTTATTTGCTGGTTGGATTTACCTTGCTATGTGTGTTTTTCGTGAATATTTTCAGGCAGAAAAAGATGGGAACCAAAAGCCAGATGGTGTTTACTATGCTGATTGTGCTTGGATTTCTGGTTCATACCTTCGGGTTGGTATTGCGTTGGTATATTTCAGGTCATGCTCCCTGGTCGAACGGGTATGAGTCGATGGTTTATGTGGCCTGGGCGGCCATGCTGGCCGGGGTTATCTTTGGCCGGAAATATCCGATGGTCATCGGAACAGCTGCAATGCTTTCCGGAATCACCTTGTTTGTTGCACATCTTAACTGGATGAATCCTGAAATAACCCACCTGGTTCCGGTATTAAATTCCTACTGGTTAATGATCCACGTGGCAGTGATCACTGCCAGCTACGGATTTCTGGGTATGAGTGCTTTCATAGGTTTGCTGGTACTTATATTGTATTGCATCAGCAATACCGGAAACAGTAAAAATGTCAAAGGAATTGTTCTTCAGCTTACCACAATCAGCGAACTATCCATAACCATCGGTCTATACATGCTAACCATTGGCACTTTTTTAGGTGGTGTATGGGCGAATGAAAGCTGGGGCCGATACTGGGGCTGGGATTCGAAAGAAACCTGGGCATTGGTCACGGTGGTGGTTTATTCATTTGTGGCACATATGCGCATGATCCCTTCTTTGAAAGGAATTTATAACTACAACATCGCTTCAGTAATGGCATTCTCATCGGTTCTCATGACTTATTTTGGGGTGAATTATTACCTCAGCGGGATGCACTCTTACGGAAAGGGGTCGGTCGATTCGGTGCATTGGTCGGTTTTTGTGATGATTGGTATGGTTGCCTTAATCATGGTCATTTCAAATTTCAAACAAAAGAATCTGGAAGTTGAAAGCTGAACGATTTGTGGTGAAGAATCCGCAATGAGTTCGTTTCGTGGAAAGCCGGTCAAAGAATAGAGATTCAGCAATTTATCGGGTCTTTGCCTGAATGTGCAATGGGAGGTTCGGCAAATATTGGTTTCAGCCGGGTTTCAGAAATACAAAATAGTTTTATATTTAGAACCTTGACTTGATCTAAACTATGAAACTATGGCTATCGAAGTGAAAAGGACCTTTGATATTCTGGACCGAATCCTTCATGAATTTCCCCGTGAAGATGCTCTGGGCGGAAAAGACAACGACGACTGGTATGCATACAGTACGGCTGAATATGTTGAGAAATCGCATCATTTTGCGCTGGGTTTGCTGGCTTTGGGGCTGAAAAAGGGGGACAAGGTTGCAACAGTAACTACGAACCGGCCTGAATGGAATTTTGCTGATATGGCACTTGCCATGACCGGAATAGTACATGTGCCCATTTATCCAACCATCAGCGACGAAGAATACAGTTATATACTCGAACATGCCGAAATTCACGTTCTGCTGGTTGGCGACCGGAAGCTCTACGAAAAATTAAGTCCGATTGCCGGACGATTGCCCGAAATTGCCCATATATTTTCGTTTGATGAGATCGAAGAAGTGAAAAACTTCATTGAAATTATCGAGATGGGTAAAAACCATCAGGAAGAATTAACCGGAAAACTGGAAAGTATAAAAAGAGAAATCAGTCCGGAGGATTTGGCTACCATCATCTACACTTCAGGAACAACGGGTGTTCCGAAAGGGGTTATGCTCTCCCATGCCAATCTGGTCTCGAATTTTGTTGCTCATTCAAAAATGCACGATTTGGGCAGAGACCATCGGGTAATCAGCTTTCTTCCACTTTGTCACGTCTATGAACGCAGCGTAAATTACCATTTTCAATACAAGGGAATGGGGATTTATTACGTTGGAAACCTGGGGCAAATCGTTTCGGCCATCAAAGAAATCAAACCTCACATGTTTAATTCGGTTCCGCGCTTGTTGGAACGGGTTTATGATGGATTCGTGTCGAAAGGCAACGAACTTACCGGTTTAAAAAGGATTGTTTACTTTTGGGCGCTCAGACTGACCCGGCATTTCGAATACAATAAAAGATATAATTTCTTCCTGAAATTCAGGATAGGGATTGCGGATAAACTTATTTACTCCAAATGGCGTGAAGCGCTGGGCGGAAATATTGTTTACCTCGTTTCGGGCGGAGCAGCCCTTCAGCCAAGGATTGCACGGGTTTTTGGAATGGCGGGGATGCTCAACCTGGAAGGATACGGGCTGACCGAAACCTCCCCGGTAATTTCGGTGAACAATCCGAACACAAAATCCATGAAAATTGGAACAGTCGGCGAAATTTTACCCAATATTGAACTGAAGTTCGGAGAAGATGGGGAAATTTTGGTGAAAGGACCTGGTGTCATGACTGGTTATTACAAGTCACCTGAATTGACTGCCGAAGTAATCGACGAGGATGGATGGTTCCATACCGGAGATATCGGCATTCTGGAAGATGGCAAATTCCTGAAAATTACCGACCGGAAAAAGGAAATGTTCAAGCTTTCGGCAGGAAAATACATTGCCCCCCAGATGATTGAGAATAAGCTGAAAGCGTCCTTCTTTATCGAGCAGGTGATGGTGATTGGCGCCGGAGAAAAATTTGCCAGCGCCCTGATTTCGCCCAACTTTGTGTATTTGCACGACTGGTGCAGCCAGCGAAAAATACATTTCATGGATAATCAGGAATTGATCCAGCATACCGAAGTGCTGGCGCAGTTTCATCGTGAAGTGGCCGCGATCAATAAAACATTGGGCGAATATGAAGAAATCAAGAGGTTCCGGCTGGTGAGCGACGAATGGACCCCCCAAAGCGGCGAATTATCGCCGACATTGAAACTCAGGCGAAATGTCGTAGC
The DNA here is from genome assembly GCA_025355875.1 of Prolixibacteraceae bacterium. GTDB lineage: Bacteria > Bacteroidota > Bacteroidia > Bacteroidales > Prolixibacteraceae > Aquipluma. The sequence continues at coordinate 71,867 of JANXYV010000138.1, forward strand.
CGACCGGTACCAAAACATCATCGAAGAGATTTATTCGGTTTCTAAAGTCCAGCCCGGAGGTAGGTTCAGGTTGCCGAAAATCAACCTGAATTTTGATATCAATGCGTTTATCAAGAGGTTGAAATTGTAAGAACGCAAAAGTTCCAAATTTCAGATTGAATCAAGCTGAAATTTGGAACTTGGAATTTGGAGTTTTGAGGTGTTTAATTTCTTCTTCGTCTTGGACGATCGCCACGATCATTGAATCCGCCTTCGCGGCGTCCATCGCGGTTTCCACCACCATATCCGCCACCAAAACCACCGCCACTGCGGCCCTCGCTACGGAATGAACCTCCACCTTCGCTGCTGGCTTCCTGTCCGGCGGTTGATTCAACCCGGCCAATATTGATTACATGGCCTTCAATGGCTACATTATTCAATGCGTTTACCAGATCACGTTCGTAATTGCTGTCGATTTCAAAAAACGAGAATTTGCGTTGAATGTCGATTTTGCCGATTTCGATGTTCCGTCGGCCTGAAAATTCGTTGATCATTCCGATCAGTCCCGAAGCATTCAGATTTTGTTTCTTTCCGGCGTTGATAAACAGTTTGGTAAATTTTAAACGGTCGCCACCGCGTTCGCTGCCGCGATCGTTGCGTGAAAATGAATCGCGTGGGATTTCGGCCCTGATATTCAGGTCGCGGGCATTTTTATAGTAATCGAGCAATTCGTTGAATTCGAGCGATACAAAGTGTTTCACGATGTCGCTGTGGCTCATTCCGTCAAACTGTTCCAGAATCTGTGGGAGGTATTTTTCAACCTGGCCACTGCTGATGTCAACGTTCTTTACCCGTTCAATGAGGTGAAACAATTGTTTCTCGACAATTTCTTCGCCCCCCGGAACCATTTTGCGCTCAAATTTTTTGCGCGAAAGTTTTTCGATCTGTTTCAGACGGCCGGTTTCCTTCATGTGCACAATGGTCACCGAAATTCCGTTTTTGCCTGCCCTTCCGGTACGGCCGCTGCGATGAATATAAATTTCCGGATCGTCAGGCATCGAATAGTTGATCACGTGACTCAGCTCAGTTACGTCCAATCCGCGTGCAGCAACGTCAGTTGCTACCAGCATTTGAATTTGTTTTGAACGGAAACGGGCCATTACCTGGTCGCGCTGAGCCTGCGAAAGATCGCCGTGCAAAGCATCGGCATTGTATCCGTCGGCCATAAACTGCTCGGCCACTTCACGGGTTTCCATGCGGGTACGGCAGAATACAATGGCATAGCAGTCCGGGTAATTGTCAGCTATGCGTTTCAGTGTTGCATATTTATCTTTGGCATGAACCACATAGTAATGGTGCTCTACGTTTTCGGCTCCGGCATTTCGTTTTCCAACCGACATTTCCAGCGCATTATTCAGGTATTTCGATTTAATTTCGGAAATACCCAAAGGCATGGTAGCCGAAAATAAGAGGGTTTGTTTTTCCTTTGGGGTGGTCGAAAGAATAGCGTCCAGCTCTTCTTTGAAACCCATGGTGAGCATTTCGTCCGCCTCATCCAGAATCAGCCAGCGAATGGCAGAAATGTTGAGGATCTTCCTGCGAATTAAGTCATGAACTCTTCCGGGAGTACCAACAACGATTTGTCCTCCTGATTTTAACTCCCTGATCTGTTTGGTAATGTCAGCACCTCCATAAACGGCAATGCTTTTAAAACCTGGAATGTAGGCTGAATACTTGTCGAGGTCGCGGGTGATTTGCAGACACAACTCACGGGTCGGGCAAAGAATCAGCGACTGAACCTCTTTGACCTGCATGGAGATGTTGTTAATAACAGGTAATCCGAATGCAGCAGTTTTACCGGTTCCGGTCTGAGCTAAGGCTACTAAATCCTGTGTAGATGAAATCAGGTGTGAAATAGTAATTTCCTGAATAGGCGTAGGGTTAACGAACCCCATTTCAGCGATCGCCTTCAAAATTTCCGGTTTGAGACCGGTTTCTTCAAATGTCATAATTATCCTTTAAAATTGTGAATCAGCAAAACGCTGATCCTTGCCAATGGAAGGAGACGGGTAGATGCTCCAGTCCTGAACCAGGCAAAAAAGGAAATTATCCGACCCCTAAAATCTGGCGCGAAAGTAGTTTATTTTTTGGAACGAAAACAGTCCGACCGCTTTTATTTCTGAAACTTCCTGATTGTTAACGCACAGGAAATATTGATTTGTTCAGGAGCAGAACCTATTTCCGGTTTGTTTCGAAATTGACTTTCAATTTAAATTCAGGCTTATTCGTTTTAGGGTTATCTTTGAACCCTGAATAAATGTAAGATATGATGAGAAGATCTAATATAAGCTTGAGTCTGACAAAATTTGCGTTAGCGGCGATTTTCCTGGGGCTGGCGTCTTGTGGTGGCCGGTCGGAGAGTGGAAAGGCTGAGTCTGTTTCAAAATCTCCGGTTGAAATGTCCGAAGATGTGAACGATGACGACCATACACCCGCGATTGTTGCCTTCATGGTTTCGCCTGAAAATCCTCGTCCCGGACAGGTATTCCGGGTAATGGTGACAGGTGGAAAAGATAACCGGAAAGCAAAAATCGAGGTTAGCAGTTCTTCAGGTTCAATCCAACCGGAAAAAAGCAGGAGCGGAGACGGATTGCCCTTATGGCAGATTGCAGAATTCAAGGCAGGAGGAGAAGGCAAATATCATGTTGCTTTAGATGGAAATAGCGCTGCCGGTTTGAATTTTTTGGTAAAAGCCAAACCTTCCGCGTCTCCAACGAATGCAGTCTGGAATAACAAACATGGATGGGATTCAAAGATGGAAGCGCTTTACTCAGCCTGGATAAATGCCTTGTTTTTTGACGCCGATGAACGTGCTTCGTGGAAAGCGCTCGACCAGGTGACCCAAAATCAGGAAAAAAACTTTTTATTCAATTATCTTTCACTGGGCGAGGATGATCCTGCCGGGAAAAGCAAGGTTAAGATGCAGCCCGATTGTGCCGATAATCCATTTTATCTTCGGGCCTATTTTTCCTGGAAGCTGGGTCTGCCTTTCGGTTATCACGAATGTGACCGTGGCTACCTCGGTAAGTCTCCAAAGACTGGACGATGGATCACCAACGAAACTAATTTGTCAAATGCAAATCCAATCCAGAAATTCAATACTTTCCTGAGAATGGTCATGAATGGAGTTCATTCAGGAACTGCCCGGACTGCGCTGAAGGACGAAAACTCCGATTATTATCCGGTTCCGCTTACCGCTGAGGCATTGCGCCCTGGTGTCGTGTATGCTGATCCATATGGTCATACGTTGATCTTGGTACGCCGGGTGGCGCAAACCGGCGACAGTCCGGGAGTGCTTCTTTCGGTGGATGCCCAACCCGACGGCACTGTAGGGATCAAGCGTTTCTGGAAGGGAAATTTTCTTTTTAATACGAACGAGAAAGAAGTCATCGGAGAACCCGGATTCAAGGCTTTTCGCCCCATTGAGTTGAAAGACGGTAAATTGCGTTTATTGAAATCGGATGAGATCGCTGCAAATTCAGGATTGATCCCATTTTCCCTTCAGCAAAAGGGTATGGAAGGCAGTAAGTTCTATCACATGATGGATCAGATTATCAACCCAAAACCGCTGGATCCGCAGGTTGCTATGCTTGATCTGATCCAGGCGCTTTACGAACAGTTGAATGTGAGGGTGACTTCAGTTGCCAACGGTGAAGCTTATCTGAAAGTCCATCCCGGCGCCATAATCCCTATGCCCGGCAACACTTCAGGAGTATTTCAGGCAGGCGGACAATGGGAAGACTTTTCAACCCCAAACCGTGATCTGCGTTTGCTGATTGCGATGGATGCGGTGTTGGACTTTCCGGATAAGATTGTGCGTTCACCAGATGACTTTAAATTGCCAATGTTGCAATCTGCGGAACATGTCAAAAAAAATCTGGAAGTTCTTTTGGAAAAGAAATTGAATGAACTGGCAATCACCTATACACGCTCTAATGGAAGTGAGCAGCGGCTCACAATTGCTGAAATCCTGAAGAGGAAAGAGGCATTCGAAATGGCCTACAATCCGAACGATGGTGTTGAAATTCGCTGGGGAGCGCCTGAAAACAGTCCGGAACACTCTGGCTGCCACCGGCATGTTTCAGCTAGCCAGCTGAAAACAATGAATGAAGTTCGGGTTTGGTTTCATAAAAGGCTGCATCCGCCAACTTAGGAACCAGTTTACAGTCGCAGTTTTAAGTCTCAGTAAATCCGGATTAAAATACTGACTTTGAAGTTTTTATGAATCCTGCGACTGAGACCTGCGACTGAATACTCTTCTATTCCTCCATGATCAAACTTCCCTGTTCATCATATTCCCAGGATAGCGCCCAGGCAATTTCCCAGGGATGGCCGTCGGGATCGGCGAAGTAGCAGTCATAACCGCCCCAGAAAGTGTCTCGGGGTTCGATCAGAGATTTGGCTCCGGCATCCAGCGCATTTTGATAGGTTGTTTCCAAATCTTCCTTTGTTTTGGTATTCATCGCAAGGGTTATTCCTGAAAAACCTGATCGATGGGCGGTTATTCCCGCATCTTCAGCAAGAGATTCCAGCGGATAAAGTCCAAGCACGATACCGCCATGATAAAAGAACACAATTTCTTCGCTGCTACCCTGAGCAGGTTTCCAGCCAAATGCATCCTGATAAAATTGGCGTGATCTGGCAAGATTGGCAACGCCAAGAGTTACAATGTTTAACCGTGGGTTCATAGGAGAGTTTCAATTTTCAGGTTCAAAGTGTTTTTGGTTTGACCGGGGTATTGGTGCAATCACTTTTTTTGATTTTAAAGTCAGTTTATAATCTCCGGATTTTAAAAAACTCTTTCAATTCTGCTTTTCGTTCTTTGGGAAGGTTGTGCCAGCGAATTCCCTGAATAGCGCCTTCGATCGCCTGAAGTTCGCTCAGGCAGGCCGTATCGTCAAACGATAAAAGTCGGATGAATGCCTGTTCTGTCCCCAGGGTTATCAGTTCATCAGGAGTTGAAATTCCGGCCTGAACCAGTTTCTCGGCAACTACTTTTCCAATGTTTGGAAGTTGGGTCAAAGATTGACTGGATTCCATATCAGAGAAACTAAAAAGTCATAGTTTATTTTATCACCAAAACTGCAGGACTGACTTTGATTTCCATCAAATAACCTTTGCATATCCCCTTGACAGTAATAGTCTGTCCGTTTTGTAGCCCTTCAATCGCTGGTTTGTTCGACGAAACCCAGCTGCTGTCGAGCTGGCAGCTGATTCCTTCCATTTCGTTTTCCAACACCAAAACCTGGATACCATTCGGAAGTTTATTTTTTGCCACCAGTTTCCCGCTAATTTCAATGGGTTTTTCGCTGTATTTCAGGGTTGCGGCATTTTCATCTTTCTGAAATTCAGCGATGAGTATAATTGCCTCCACTTTAAATTTTGCTTCCAGTTTGTTGATATCGGCATGTGGCTTGAAGAACATTTTCAGGCCAATTCCGGCACAGATTACCACTATTGCCAAAACCAGAATGACAGAGTATTTGATCTTCATAACCTTAATTTTAAACTTGTAACTTGGAATTTGTAACTTGGAATTTGGAATTCCTTTACTGATTGTATGGCAGGTAGCTTGCTTTGACCGTGATCTCCATTTCCTTGCCAATCTTGTCGCGTACAACCGATGGGATGGTGATTCCGTAGTCTTCAGGAATAACCTTGAATTTGGATGTGCCCACCAGTTTGCCATCTTCCAAACCAATGGTACCTGGTACGGTAATGGTTTTATCTACACCGTGAACGCTCAAAACTCCCGTGATTTTGATTCCTGAAACCGGTCCTTTAAGCATTTCCTTTTTGAAACCTTCGATGGTTCCTTTGAATTTTGCCTTCGGAAACTTGGCACTTTCCATATAATTTTCGTTAAAGTGCTCTTCCATTAAGGCACGTTTGAAATGGAAAGTAGTCATGATGGCCTGAAAAATAACTTCTCCTTTTTCAGCATCGAGAATGGTAACAGACTCGTTGCTTTCGCCAAGGATATCTTCCATTGGTGTAGAGGAATAAAAAGAAATGTAGGCGTTTTTGGCAATAAATTTACCTTGTCCGAAAACACAGACCGACGCGAAAAGCAAGATCAGGATGAAAAGATTTTTTAGCATGATTTGATTTTTTTACCTATAACGCAAAAACGCGTGAAATGTTGAATCCGAGGTGAATTCCGCCATTCGTCCAGCTGTCGGTTGTTTTTGGTATGAAAGTTCCTTCGCGCATTCCCTGTGAATTGGTCAGCATGATCTGGAAGACATGACCGCCGGTTTCGAGGTCTATACCGATAGATGCCGAATTGTAATACCGGGTTTCGAGGTATTTGGCGTTTGGATTTATGGTATAATAATATTCAGCGTTTACTGAGAGTCTTTTGGTCAGTTTGTACCGCGCTCCAAAGCCAAAGGCAAAAACATCGTTCATGTCCAGTTCGGTTGGCATCAGGTTACGGTGAATATAGGTGGGCGAAAACTGGAACGAGAAATTCTCATTAAACTTTCGGGCAATTAATAGTTGCGCTACATAGGTCATCCGCGATGAGAAATAGTTTACCCGGGGTGTGGTGGTAGAGTCTGTCAGTTGGATGGGCGTGGTATCAAATTTCATGGAGTTGACTTCTGCTGAGGTCATCAGGCTCATCGAAACGGGCATTTCCTTTGCACCGGTCGATTGTCTCAATAATTTGAATTTGGCAAATCCGTCGTAGATTTTGTTCAAACTTCCCCGTCCCAGACCAACCATTAACCAGTCGGTGGCGCCATATTCCAGGCTGAAATGGATGTTGGAATGATCGAGCCCCCAAAAGCCATAAGCGCCTTCGTTCAATGTTCCAAAACGATGGGAAATCCGGAAATCGAGTTGCTTTTTCTTCATTTGCTGAACCGAATGCCCGTTGATAATTCGGCTTGCTTTGAAAGTGGCCGTTGCATAGTTGATGGTTGGTTTTGTCTCGTTGTTTAGCAACGAATCCAAATCCTGACCCAATACATTTCCGGAAAGTAAAAGGAAAAAAATTCCGAAGAAGAGTACGAATATGTTTTTCATGAGACTGAAATTTAGTTGTTTGGACTTCCGGCGTCGATCCATTTTTGCAATTGGGCAATTTCGCAGTCGGGTAATTTGCCTCCGCCTTTTGGCATCGGATAGGTGCTGGTGTGATTAACCGAGCCCATCAGTTTTCCGTTACTGACTACGATCATCACATCACTGTAATCCTGAAGCTTAACGCCAGCTCCCGAATTGGAAGCATTCGAGTTGGAATGGCAACCCTGGCATGGTTGCAGAATGGTAGTCACTGTTTTTGAAAAAGTAACCGTTGTATCGCTGCATGGATTATAGAGTACCGGATAAAGCCGTTCTTCGGAATCGTAATAACAACCTGTGATTGTTGCAATGGCCACTATCAGGATGGCTTTTATGGTGCGGTTCATGGGATAAGTTTTTAGTTTCCTTTGTTTCAAGATAACATACATCTTTGATTGAATGATTATTGGGGTTTTGCTCCCTGATCAATCCATATTCTCACAAGCGTCCGCTTGTTGGTCGGAACGACATTGTCCGGCGGCATAAGCTGCCAGGTCGATATCATGGTTTGATAGGATTTGCTGCTTGCAGAATTGCCTGGAGTAACAGTCTTTAAAATGCCATCGTAAGTGGTGAAATTCAATCTGCTTTCACCACCACCAGTGCTGCCCGGATGGCATCGAACACAGTAATCAGTATACACTTGCTGAACTTCAGCAAAAGGTACCGGAGCCATCTGATCAGCAGGAATCATATCATGTTTACAGGAATTAACCAGTAAGATTGTTGAGGCCATTCCCGTAACAAGCATGACTGAAAAAAATCCAGGTTTTACATTCTTCATAATTTGGATTACTTTATAATGATGGATGCAATTTTAAGAAAAAGAAATTGATACTGAACTTAAGAAGTGATATATATTTCTGTTAATTAAAGATCTTGATGCGACTATTCATACCAAAGGCAGCATTTTAATTGTCTCGCCTTCATTAGTCATATATTCCCGCATTAGGTTGGCTGTCAGACACGAATGAACAGGAAGAATTTCAATCAGATGGCCGGGTTTGAAAAGATTCAGATCTCTTGGAGTAATGCGCAGAATACCATGTTCCTGAGTCAGGGCATGTAAGTAATTCCGCTCATCCAGAAGGATTTTATTTTCACCTTCCCTGATAATAATTCTTCCAAATAATTGCTTGCCATCTATGTTGGTTACAGAATCTTTGGCAAAATGAATTGCTCCGCCATAGATAACCACTTCGTTTCGCGAAGAATGGACCGCAATGACCGGGCAAACCATCCGGACTGCGATGTCGCTGAGTTTGCAAACGCCGAGTTTGAACTGCATCAAATCGTAAAACACAAAGTTTCCCGGACGGATTTCGTCGACTCCGTCAAAATTATCGCACAAGGTGCATGAAGGAGTATCGCCCAAAGAAACCATCAGTTCGGGCCATTCGGAAATATACCGTGCTTTCAGCGACTTCATTTTCAGGAGTGCATCAAAATGACGGCTGAAGATATCGTGGGTCGAGTTGGCAAGATAGGTGTGGCCTGTATGAGAAAGAAACCCTTTGAAATGAAGCAGAGGCGACTTTTGAATATTCTCGAGCAACTGATCGATCAAAGGTGTTCGGGTTGACTCAATACCGGTTCGGTTGTATCCGGTATCGATTTTAATAAAAACGCCCGCATGCCAGGTTATTTTTTCCTGAAGTGCCTCCAGACCTTCCTTATTTTCGATAAGCAAATTCAGATTGATGCGGCCCGCCAGTTCGTTCATCTGAGGGATTTCAGGAATATTCACTGAAAAAGCGATTGTAATATCGTCCCATCCGCAGTCGGCAAAATAATTGGCCATTGTGAACGACGAAACCGTGATTGCTTTAACTCCGGCATCCCTGAACCATTCACCGATCTCGGCAGATTGATGGGTCTTGAAATGAGGCCTGAAATTCAAATGGAGATCATTGGCTTTGCGAACCATATTTTCTATGTTCCGCAAGGCAATCTCTTTATTCAGCAACAAGGTCGGTTTGGTAATTTCCATTTCAGGATATAACACGATTTGGTACAAGGATTAATCGTCCTAAAATAGTCATTTCAGTTTAAAATCAAAAGCTTTGGTAAAAAGAAAGGAGCCAGATGGCTGGCTCCCTGAATATTATTCTCCTAAAAAGATTGTTTGCGCCCGGTTTGGCCCGACGGAAGCAATAGTAACAGGAATCCCGACCTGTTCTTCGATGTAGTTGATGTAGTTGTTAAATTCTTCGGGAAATTCATTCTGATTGGTTAACTGAGTCAAATCAGTCATCCACCCCGGAAGTTCTGCATAAACAGGTAATACGCTGTCGTTCAGCTCAAACGGGAATTTTTCGGTTATCTCCCCGTTGATTTCGTAGCCCACGCAAATTTTGATCGTTTCAAACAAGTCGAGCACATCGGCTTTCATCATAATCAGTTCAGTCACACCGTTGAGCATGATCGAGTATTTCAACGCGACCAGGTCGAGCCAGCCGCAACGACGGGGACGACCAGTTGTTGAACCGTATTCGCGACCTACATCGCGCATCTTTTGTCCATCTTCGTCAAACAGTTCAGTTGGGAAAGGGCCGCTTCCAACCCGGGTACAATAAGCTTTGAAAATACCGTAAACATTTCCTATTTTATTTGGCGCAATTCCTAGTCCGGTGCAGGCTCCGGCGCAAATTGTGCTCGATGAGGTGACAAACGGGTATGATCCAAAGTCGATATCGAGCATCGTTCCTTGCGCCCCTTCTGCCAGTACAGGTTTGTTTTCAGCAAGACAATCATTAATCAGGTGTTCGGTATCGACAATTTTGAAGGTTTTCAGGAGTTCGATGGCTTTCATCCACTCTTTTTCAATTTCCGGAAGTTTCGCCGAATAATCGAAGTGGTAATAGTTGTCGAGCAGATCTTTGTGCGCCTGAACCCGGGCTGTATATTTCTCAGTAAAGTTTTCGAAAAGATCGCCGATACGCAAACCATCCCGGCCAATTTTATCACGATAGGTCGGGCCAATTCCTTTTAAGGTTGAGCCGATCTTGGTTGCACCTTTTGCTTCTTCGGAGGCCGCATCGAGCAAGCGATGAGTTGGAAGGATCAAATGCGCTTTTTTCGAAATATATAAGGTTTTGTGGAGATCGACCCCATGTTTGCTGATTGATTCGACCTCTTTTTCGAAAGTGATCGGATCGAATACGACTCCGTTTCCAATAACATTTAATTTATTCTCGTGGAAAATTCCGGAAGGAATGGTGTGCAGAACCTGTTTGAAATTGTTTATTTCCAGGGTGTGACCTGCATTCGGACCGCCCTGAAACCTCGAAATTACATCGTATTTGGGAGTTAAAACGTCAACAATCTTTCCTTTTCCTTCGTCTCCCCATTGGAGACCTAACAAAACATCTACTTTCATTTTCTGTTTTTTGAATGGCTTAAACACGATAATCCGCGAAAACAAAAGAACTTAGAATTCTCTGTTTTCACGGAATCGATGCGATAAAATTACAAATTATATTGGTTTATTAGCGTATTGACCGTAGATATAAAGTGTATGGTGCGACAATTTGAAGTCGTTTTTCAGGCAAATATCTTCAATGATTTCCCTTAAACGGGGATCAAAAAACTCGGTCAACCGTCCTGTCCTGACGTCGATCAGATGATCGTGCGGTGGAATTGCAAAAGCCTTTTCAAATTGTGCGATGTTTTTACCGAACTGATGCCTGATGATCAGTTTGCAATCGAGCAGCAAATCCATGGTGTTGTACAGAGTTGCGCGGCTGACGCGGTAATTCTTGTTTTTCATCGAAATGTAAAGCGATTCGATATCGAAATGACCTTCCCGTGAATAGATTTCTTCAAGGATCGCAAAGCGTTCAGGAGTCTTCCGGTGTTCGTTGCCTTCCAGATACTCGATGAACATTTGCTTCACAGCTTCTTTTGTCTTTTGGCTATTCATATTTAAACCAATTAAGAATAAGGTTCAAAACTAATACTTTTTTCAGACAATAGTAGAAGCCGGAAATTTATTGCTGCATTTTTTCGATCCGCTCGACGGTATCTATCCCCTTGATTTTCATTAGGCGGCTAATCAGTTCGTTTAAATTCTGAACACTATGGATGTACAGGTACAAATCGCCTTCGAAAATGCCGTCATGGGTATCGAAATGTACGGTACGCATGTTGATATTATGTTGTTTGGAGATAATGGTGGTAATTTCGTTGACCATGCCAACACGGTCGAAACCGGTTAATTTTATGCGGGAAAGGTAGGAGAGTTTCTTGAATTTGGTCCATTCTGCAGTGATGATATTGTCGCCTTGCTGTGACATGATTTTCAGAGCTTCGGAACAGTTTCGCTTGTGTATGATGATGTGTTCGTCACCGGTAACATACCCGACCACATCGTCGCCTGGAATCGGATTACAGCATCGGGCCAGCGAATAATTCATTTCTTCCGGATCTTCTTTCAGGATGAATGGACTTTTTTTATCTATTTTACTGCCTTGAACAGGTTCTTCCTTTTTTTGAGTGAAAGACAATTTCCAGAATTTGGCCAGTTTATTTTCGCGGCGGGTTTGGAGCACTTCATCGAGATTGTCGAGTTCAAGAAATCCCATGCCAACCTGCGCATAAAGTTGTTCCTTGTTTGTAAGTGCATAATAGGAAGTCAGCTTTTTCAAGGTGTCAGACGAGGGCATGATTTTATGCAAGGCCAATTGATCTTCAATAATTTTTCGTCCCTGTTCGATGTGTTTTTTCCGATCGAGTTTGAAAGACTGTTTCACTTTTTCCTTCGCTTTTGCAGTGATCAGGAAAGTCAGCCAACCAAGCTGCGGTGATTGGGTTTTTGAAGAAAGTACTTCGACCTGGTCACCGCTTTGCAACACATGTGAAACTGAAACTAGTTTGTGGTTGATTTTGGCGCCTATGCAATGGTTCCCCAATTCGGTATGAATTTCGTAGGCAAAATCAATGACGGTGGCATTTTTTGGTAAGGTGACCATCCGGCCTTTCGGCGTGAAAACCACAATTTCGGAAGAGAAGAGGTTCATCTTAAACTCATCCAGGAATTCCAGGGCATCTGATTCTGGATTCTGAAGCATTTCCTTGATTTTTTCCAACCAGCGGTCAAGCTCATTTTCAACATCATTGATGTTTTTGTATTTGAAATGAGCAGCAAATCCGCGTTCTGCAATCTCGTCCATCCGCTGGGTCCTGATCTGAATTTCCACCCATTTTCCCTGCGGGCCCATCACGGTAACATGCAAAGCTTCATATCCATTGGCCTTTGGCATGGTGATCCAGTCGCGGATTCGGTCGGGTTTGGGTTTGTAAATGTCAGTAACCAGTGAAAGGATATCGAAACATTGCCTTTTTTCAGAAACATTCGGATTCGGGTTAAAAACGATCCGGATGGCGAGCAAATCATAAACTTCATCGAATGAAACGCCTTTGGTTTGCATTTTATTCCAGATGGAATAGATCGATTTGAACCGTTCCGTAATCACGAAATCAACGCCTTCTTCCTTCAGTTTTTTGTCAATTGGTTTAATAAATTCGGTGACCAGGTAATCTCTTTTTTCACGCTGGTTTGAAAGCCTGAACTGAATTTCGTTATAAGCGTCGGCATGTTTATACTTCAGGCTCAGATCTTCTAATTCAGATTTGATAGCGTACAATCCAAGCCGGTGGGCGAGGGGAGCAAAAATATAAAGTGTTTCGGCAGCTATTTTTAGTTGTTTGTGTGGGGGCATCGAGTCGAGGGTACGCATATTGTGCAGTCGGTCAGCCAGTTTGATCAAAATTACCCGAACGTCGTCCGATAAAGTCATCAGCATTTTCCTGAAGTTATTGGCTTGTTTCGAATCGTGTTGCGGGGTAAATTCTTCGGAAAGTTTGGTAAGCCCATCCACAATCGAGGCTACTTTTTCGCCAAAAAGGTTGCTGATGTCTTCCAGCGTATAATCGGTATCTTCGACCACATCGTGTAAAAGTGCCGAAATGATGGAGGTAGCGCTCAGACCGATTTCTTCGACCACGATCTTTGCAACATTCAGTGGATGAATAATATACGGTTCACCGGATTTCCTTTTCACTCCGGCATGTGCAGTATTTGCAAACTCAAACGCTTTTTGTATCCGGACTTTTCCTTCGTCCGATACTTTTCTGTTGCAGGCTTTTATCAAGTCTTCGAAATAATCCTGAATTAATCGTTCCTCAGCTTTTGTTTGAAGTTTGTTCATGTGATGCTCCCAGTTTGCTTCATCTAAAATTGAAGCTAAAAAGTAAAGATATATTTTTTCTGAAAGGAACCTAAATTCAGCTTAGGTATTCCATCTAATCAAAACAAAAAATTAAGGTAAAGGTTGATGAAAGCGGGAAGGGGCCTAAAGTTTATTCAAATCGCAGACTTTCGATTGGGTCAAGTCTGGAGGCTTTTTGTGCCGGATAATAACCTGAAATGATCCCGACCAGAAAACAAAGGACAACTCCTACGATAATCCAGATCCAGGGTACAAAGAAAGGTGTACCGATTAACATGGCCACTCCGTTACCGGCCAGAATTCCAAAAGTAATTCCGACGATTCCGCCCATTTGTCCGATTACAATAGACTCCAACAGGAACTGCTGTTTGACGATTACTGAAGTTGCTCCCATCGCCTTCCGAATCCCTATTTCGCGGGTTCGTTCGGTTACCGAAACGAGCATGATATTCATCAATCCGACTGCGGCTCCAAATAAGGTTATCAGCCCGATAATTGTGGCAACCAGAGTGATATTCTGTATGTTTCCCAGAAGAATATTGACCAGGTTATCGCTTTTCTCCACATTAAAATCGCTTTCGTCGCTTGGATTCAGATTGCGGATGATGCGGAAAGTCCCTTCAGCTTCACCGATTGCCGGATCAATCATTTCAGCATTTGTCACTTTGATCTGTACCGAAAAATTCATCTGTGGCCTTGAAAAATAGCTTCTCACATTGGTGTATGGCAACAGGCAAAGTTGATCACCTCCCGAGCCAAAACCGCGGCCTTTGGCTTCAAGTACGGCTATGACACGATATTTCCCGCCTCCGATACTGATTATTTTCTGAAGCGGATTCTCACCATTTTTAAAAATTTTCTTGAGGACCCCGTCACCAACAATAACTACATTTCTGCCTGTGTTGATTTCGTCTTCCGTAAAATTCCGGCCTACTTTAATTTCATTTCCTGAAGTGAACAAATAGTTCTCATCGACGCCCTGAACCGACACATTGGGATTTGTTTTTTCGGATTCATATTTGACGGTTCCCGTCCCGGTGGCATTGGTGGAAATTGAAACTGACGATGGGAACATATACTTTTCCTTGAACTCTTTGGCCTGATAGTAGCTGATATACGAGTAGTTCTTCGACCGGTATCTTTTGTTGCCAACCTGAATGTGCATCCCCCTTGAACTGAGCGTAAACGTATTGGCTCCCATAAAAGTAAACTCTTTGGTAATTGAGTTTTTGATGGAATCAATCGCAGTGAGGATACCAACCAAAGCAGTTATCCCAACCGCAATAATCAACACAGTCAGTATTGTGCGTAAAAGGTTGCTTCGTATCGACTGCAAAGCAATCTTCAGGTTTTCAAAAAACAGTGTTCCGAATTTCATTTCCACTTAAATTGATTAACTTTTTATAGGTCACACAAGTTCCGTAATAATTACATCAAACACAAGTTAAAGGTTCTATTCTCTGCGGAGAAGGCCGAAACAATGTTTTTACGACCAATGGTAGGAAATATTCAATTTTTCCAGAAAGGTTTTTTTGTGAAGTTTTTACATCATCTTGTAATCTTGCTGATATCCAATTGACTATCTGGAAGAATGACAATTTTTAATATTTTTTAACATTTGACTCCTTGTTTTTTTTATTAAGCAATCGTTAATGACATTTTAATTTAAATTTAATTTGAAGCGATATAGAGAATATCAAATCCTAACTAATTCTTTATTTATGATCTGTATATTCGAAGTTTCATCTGGCGAAGTGCCTGAATTTAAGCGTTTAATCCATATCAGTTCGGACCAAACTTTTGAAGACTTGCATCGAACCATACAGAATACTTCAGATTTCGACCATTCTCAGCTTGCCTCTTTCTACCTGACCGATGATTTTTGGAAAAGAAAAATTGAAATATGCTTGCTTGATACGGGATACAATTCCCACGATCAATTGAGTATGCGAAAAACAAAATTAAACGAATACATCACCAAGACCGGGCAAAAGCTGGTTTATGTTTTTGATTTTTTTAATGAACGTTTGTTTTACTTAGAATTAAAGGAGAAACTTATGAAAACTGATTTGAAAGAACCATTTGTTGCCTACGAGAAAGGCATTGCGCCTGTACAGTTCCTGGTTAATGATTATGATAGTCCTGAGGTTGATCTTCTGGAGACGAACGAATCGTATAAAAGTTTCGGCGATCTGGAAGACTATTATGAGATTTTTGGAGAAATGGACGCTTAGCAAATGGGGACTTTTAAGTCCCCTTCTTTTTTAGATAAAAGCCTATCTTTGCATTCCAAACAAAAGATCAGGATGCACACATTAATAGTTGTTTTGGGACCGACCGGGGTAGGAAAATCAGAAATCAGTTTACATCTTGCCAGACACTTTCAAACAGAAATCATATCGGCCGATTCACGTCAGTTCTTTCGTGAACTTTACATCGGCACTGCAGTTCCTTCACCTGAAGACTTGAAAGCGGTTCCTCACCACTTTATCCAGACCAAATCAATCCACGATTATTACAATGTAAGCGAATACGAAGTTGAAGCCTTACATATCATCGATGAGCTTTTTAAAAGGAATAATCCAATCATTCTGACAGGCGGTTCCATGTTGTATGTGGATACCATTTGCAAAGGAATCGATGATATCCCAACGGTCGATCCAACTATCCGGGACGAAGTAATCGAATGGTACAAGGAGAACGGGATGGTAGCTTTGCAGAAAAGGCTTCTGGAACTTGATCCGGAGTATTACCATCAAGTTGACCTGAATAATCCCAAGAGACTTCTTCATGCGGTCGAAATTTGTCTGATGTCGGGAAAATCGTTCACCTCATTCCGAAGAAATACTCCAAAAGAAAGGCCGTTTCGGATAATGAAAATCGGGATCAATCAGGACCGGAGCATTTTATATGAGCGAATTAACCAACGGGTTTTGAAGATGATGGAGGCAGGACTTCTGGACGAAGCAAAATCGGTTTATCCATTCCGGAATTTGAACTCGTTGAACACAGTTGGGTACAAAGAATTGTTTGCCTATCTGGATGGGGATTGTTCCCTGGAAGAGGCTGTTGACCTGATTCAGAGAAATTCGCGCAAATATGCACGGAAGCAATTGACCTGGTTTCGGCGTGATCAGGAGATAAAATGGTTTGATCCCAATCAGGTTCAGGACATAATTAGTTACCTTGAGCATAAATTAGCCGGCGACGAGTAACATTCTATGAAATTTCTTTCCCAATCGATAAACATGTTGCACATTTGTTCAAAAAATCAAACTCCCATTAATACACATAAACATTGATACAAATAAATGTAATTAAATAACTGATAATCATAGATTAGATACTTTATATTTTATTTTATTTATTTTTATTTTGTATTGATATTTGTTTGTTTTGTTCCTTTTTGTACCTTTAGCGTATCCTTAAAATATTAAGGTACAAATATTCTTGCAATGAGTACAAAAGTAACTTTAAGACAAAAGCCAATCTCAGGTAAAAGACAAAGTTTGTATCTGGATTTTTATCCGGCAATAATCAACAGGAAAACAGGTAAGCCGACCCGAAGGGAATTTTTAGGCTTCTTTCTATTCGACAAACCAAAGGATGCGACAGACAAACTTCACAATGAAGAAACCTTGCAGATCGCTAAACAGATTCAACAGAAACGGGAAAATGAAATAAATAAACCGGAGGTTTACAGCCTACACGAGAGAGAGCAATTAAGAATTAATGAGCTTGGAGAAAAGTGCTTTATCCAATACTACAAAGATTCGATTGCAAAGAAAAAAGGGCGCTCAAAAGCAAAATGGGATACCACTTTAAAATATCTCATTTCTTTCACTGGAGGCAGTTTAAAGTTTTCAGACTTGAATAAGAAAACTGTAAGCGACTTTAAAGAGTTTCTTTTGACTTCACAGAGATTCCAAAGAGGTGAAGGTGTATTAGCGAATAATTCAGCCAGATTGTATTTTTCTGCTTTTAAATCAATGCTTAAACAAGCATTGAATGAAGAATATCTCCAAAAAGATATAAGCAAGCAAACCGAAAATATTAAATATAACGAAGTCAATAGAAACTTTTTGACTTTAGAGGAATT
Organism: Prolixibacteraceae bacterium; assembly: GCA_025355875.1. Taxonomy (GTDB): domain Bacteria; phylum Bacteroidota; class Bacteroidia; order Bacteroidales; family Prolixibacteraceae; genus Aquipluma. Next base: position 89,306 of record JANXYV010000138.1, read on the forward strand.
GAACCTACTTGTTAAAACTGACTGCAAAATTCCAATATTAAAAAATGCTGCTTTATTTTCAGCAATGACTGGATTACGTCATTCTGATATTTTCAAAATGGTTTGGAGTGAGGTTGAATTTATTGAGGGCAATGGTTATTTCATAAAATTCACGCAACAGAAAACAGGCGGCAATGAAATGATGCCTATATCAGAACAGGCATACGGTCTTCTTGGTGAACGCAGACAACCAATCGACAAAGTATTTGACGGTTTGAAATATTCAGCATATTGGAACTCTACCTTAGAAAATTGGATACTAAAAGCCGGGATTACTAAAGATATTACATTTCATTGTTTTCGCCATACCTACGCCACTTTGCAACTAAGTCAGGGGACTGATATTTATACAGTCTCCAAAATGCTAGGACATAGAGATCTTAAAACAACTGCACTTTATACAAAGGTTGTTGATAAATTGAAACGAGATGCAGCCAACAAAATAAATCTGAATTTTTAAAATTATCCAAATGACTAAAGACGATTTTGATTTGATCATTTGTGAATCATGTTACCAGGTAACAAAGCAAACCTATTTTGAAGCTACCAGGATAAAATATAATTGTATTCCAAAAGAATATGCCAGAGAGTTACTTAAAGCTTTCAAACGGCTTGAAAACGAAGTGCAAAACACCAATTTAAACAATGTTTCGCAAAAGTATGATGTTTTTTTATGTGATTATGAGGGCAATAAATATTCTGCAAATGAGATTGAAGAAAGTATAAATGAAATATGGCGGGATTTAAACGCTTATGTGCAGTCTATTGATTCGGGAACAAATACAAGTGGGCAAGACAACAAATTAACTCTCAATCAAATTGCATTGAAATACGTTTATGAAGGCAAAAGCATTACTAGAGATAACGGTAATGAAATTGCCAAACTGCACGGCTATAATTCAGGAGAGAAATTATTTCAACTTTACACATTTTTTTCAAGCCCTACAAATAGAAAGGCAAAGCCGACAACCTGCACACCAAAAAAAATGAAAAATAAGATTGAACTTTTTGAAAGTGTTATTAATATTTTGCCTGAATCAAATAAAAGTAGAGCAGAAGACGAATTGAATATATTAAAAAAGATATACGAGGCTGAATATCAATAAAAAAAGTAACCGGTTATAACCAGTTACCCATTATTGAACCGTCTAAAATTTGTGCAAGTAAATTTAAACTTGTACAAAATGAAAAATCCATTTGACTTGATTGACGCAAGGTTATCGAACATCGAAACCTTATTGCTTGACTTGAAACACTTACCAACACCGGAACATTCAGACCCGGACACATGGTTTAACCTTGACGAGCTTTGTAACTACCTGCCAGACAAACCAGCAAAGCCAACTGTTTATGGGTGGGTCCACCGTAGAATCATTCCAAACCATAAGGACCGGAAAACCCTGAGATTTTTAAAATCTGAAGTTGATATTTGGTTGAAGTCCGGACGGAGAAAAACAATATCAGAGACGGCTGCTGAAGCCAATGAGTATCTATCAAGAAAAAGGCTGTAAAATGGAAAATAGCCAAACCCGTCACGGCCATAAATTTAGTGAAACTATACTTCCTGAATCTGCTGAAGATAGATTGTTGGATAGGTTGCAAAAATCTGCAATTTCAAGACATCCGGGGGGATGGATTAAATTATACCGTCAAATAACTGAATGGCAATGGTACAAAGATGCTAATACAAAGAACTTGTTTATCCATTTGCTATTAAAAGCTAATACAAATGATGCGATATGGATGGAGGAAACCATAAAAAGAGGTGAATTGATTACTTCTATTTCTCATCTTGCGTCAGCATTAAAGCTGACACCAAAACAAATTCGAGGATCATTAGATAAGCTAAAAAGGACACACGAAGTGACAACCGAAAGGGCAAACAATAGTACAAAGATAACTATCACTAATTATGATATTTACCAAGCAAAACCAAATAACGAAAGGCAAACAATAGGGCAAACAATAGGGCATCCAAAGGGCAATCGAAGGGCAAACCGAGGGCAAACGAAGGGCGACAAACAAGAAGAAGAAGAAGGAAAAGAAGAAAAAGAGGATTAAGAAAACGAAAGATATATTTTATGTTTTTCTCTTTTTTAAATACAATGACAATTTGTGAAAAGCAAATACAATGACAAGGCATTAAAAAAGCCGACCCCATTGGATCGGCTCAATATCTGTTCGGGAAAAAGTAACCATTGTTACTTCTACAATCTTAGCAAAACAATATGAATCAATCAAAGAAGCCCAGCCAAAAACCGGATTTTTTATTTGCTATAAATTCTATTTAACATTGTAAAAATGGCTAAAAAACGCAAATTTATTTTTTATATCACTGATAATCATTTTTATAGCTACCTGTCCTTTTGAAATCGTATTCCGTATTCTATATTCAACGAAAAAAAAGTATGGCAAAAAAAACAGGCAAAATAACAATGGTTAATGTGGGTTCACACCCAGAGCCGACCGATAACAAGCCGAGCCGATGGAAAGAACATCTGGAAAAGCTTGAATCAATTAGTAAGAATAACAAGTCAACAAAATAGGTATTATTTATTGTTAAACAATTAAAAAGTAAAAACATGAAAATTTTAATTTATGCAAGTCAGCCCGGTTTCAGTACAAACCGGCTAATGGAAGAAATCGAGAAAGCAAACAAACGGAATCCGGGCGAAGGTATAACCGGAGAAGTTATTTCAGCTTATGACCTTCATTCCTACATTTCGGAAACAACAGCAGGACACGACCGGATTTATCAGCGTGGAACCGATAAGAGCAGAAAGTTAATTGCAAAGGAAATTTCAGCAGTTATACCACGTTTGGCCGGTGCAGGTTTTGATTTTGGTTTA
>JANXYV010000143.1 GCA_025355875.1 Prolixibacteraceae bacterium
AGCCTCTACCTTGGATGTCATATTTCTTACTTTAAGATGTGGTAATTTCTTGTAAGATAATGATATTCAAGGTATTATGCAAATTTTAACGAACTTATTTTATTGATTTTCTGCTATTTATATTTTTGTCATGTACTAAGGGCTTGCACTTAAACAAGCGATTAAAGAAAACCAAACAATCACGACATGAAGAAAACCCCACTTACTTCACTTGGACATTGTCCTTGCCGCAGATTTTTACTTTACCTGAGAGTACCAATTCTTTCCAGTATCTAAAATTTCAAGACTAGCCCAAATATTGAAGAAGGTCAGCTTTCTTCCCGAAAATATTGGTTCGTTAGTTGAGATGGCTATTTCGTATAAAGAAACAGCTACTTCATAAAAAATATTTGGCTTATTAGAAAACCTAAAGTAATTTCAGAATAGATTATAAAACAAAAACCAAAAAATCAAAATTATGAAAAAAATCCTGCTGATTTTTAGTATTGTTTTTGGCTATACTACATCATATGGCCAAAATATCAAGCCAGACGTGATTTCAACAGCTGGCAGCTTTTACGCTAACAACAGCTATTCTGTTAGCTGGACGATTGGAGAATGTATTCCTGAAACATTCTTCAATGGCACAAATAAACTGACACAAGGATTCCAACAAGGTATTTACGAGATCAATACGGTTGTTGATTACACCGAAGACCGTCTGAAAATTAGGATGTTTCCAAATCCTGCAACTGATTTTGTAAATCTGGAAATGCAAACGCAGAACAAAACAGGTTATTCTTACCAGCTTTTCGATGCGAATGGCAAGTGCCTGAAAAATGAAAAAATCGTTTCTGCAAAATCGCAAATCGATCTGATTGGCTTTGCCTACGCTTCTTACATTATAAATGTATATGGAAGCAATCAGAAAATCTTAAAATCATTTAAAATCATCAAAATCAACTAATCCTTTAATCCAATAACCCAATGAAAAAATTATCAATCATCCTAATTTGTTTAAGCTTAATGATTGGATCAATCCTGGCTCAAACTCCAGGCGCCTTTAAATATCAGGCAGTTGTACGCGATAATGCCGGACAAATTATTGTCAGTCAAAATGTAGGTTTCCGGATTTCAATCGTGGAAGGCAGCGCGGCCGGTTCATCAGTTTATTCTGAAAAGCATTCAACCCAAACCAACGCATTTGGATTGGTTAACCTTGAAATCGGCAACGGGACAAACCTTTCAGGTTCATTCCCAGCCATCGATTGGGGCAGTGGCAGTTACTTTGTGAAAATTGAATTAGATGCCAGCAACAATGGCTCCTTTTCTGAAATGGGCACAAGTCAACTGCTTGCAGTTCCTTATGCCTTGTATGCTGCAAAATCGGGCGACGCATTAAAAATTGCGGGTACTCCAAAAGCAGGGGATATTCTTTTCAATAACGGGGTAAACTGGTCGTTGCTTCAAAAAGGCGTTAATGGGCAGACCCTCCGGCTCGACAATGGGCTGCCCGGCTGGGCCGAACCCGGTTACGCGCTCCCGATGGTTACTACCAGCGAAGTGTCGGATGTCATCCAAACATCGGCAACTTCAGGAGGAAATGTGATTGCTACCGGATTTACCACCATTACTGCACGTGGCGTTTGCTGGGGTGCCAATCAGAATCCGACCATCGCCGATAACAAAACAACCGAAGCTGCCGGTATTGGCACATTTACCAGCAAATTGGCCAACCTGCAAATGAATACCACCTACTACCTTAGGGCGTATGCCACCAATGCTGCCGGAACAGCCTACGGCAACCAGGTGACGTTTAAAACTGTATTAAATGTGATCTTCCCAACAGTAACCACCTCATCAGTAATAAATATAACCGAAAATTCGGCTGTTTCGGGAGGAAATGTGACAGCCACTGGGGGTGCGGAAGTAATTGTCAAAGGAATTTGTTGGAGTACAAACCAGAATCCTACAGTTGCCGACAGTAAAACTGAAAATGGAACAGGAACCGGCCAATTCGAAAGTCAGATGAAAAACCTGGTTTCGGGTACCGATTATTACATTAGGGCTTATGCTACAAACATTTCAGGTACGGGTTATGGTACTCAGGTGAAATTGACCACTTTGAAAACTGCACCAACCATTGTGACCAAAAGTGTAACCAGTATATCTCCAATGGGAGGTGTTTCGGGCGGTACAATTTCGACTACCGGCGGCGGTACAATCTCAGATAAAGGTATTTGCTGGGGCGAAACTGAAAATCCAACTGTAAACGATAATAAATTAAGCGCAGGTAGCGGAATGTCCACGTTCAATTCGGCTATAAATATGTTAATGCCTAATACAAAATGTTATGTCAGATCTTATGCTGTGAACGAAATCGGCATAGCTTATGGCGATCAAAAATCATTTACTACGTCCGATGCATTTTACGATGGTTTTGAAACTGGTTTTAGCGGTACAACTGGCGGATGGGGTATAATAACTGGTGATGCTGTTGAGGGGGCTTATTCATTACATACTTCAATAAGTAACTCTGAAGCAAGTCTGACTAAAACTTTATCAAATTCTGGTCAAGTTGTTTTTTATGCCAAACTTTCTAATAGTTATGGCTGCAGTGTTACTTTCTACATTGACAATGTTTTACAAGGCTCATATTCAAATACCTTTTGGGGTCTACAAAGCTATTCGGTTTCAGCTGGCTCTCATATATTCAAATGGAAATTTAACAATAGTTACCCAAGTACCAACAGTGGTGATGCCTGGATTGATTTTATAGTCATGCCTAAATAACTAATGAAAATTACCCCCGGCTGGGTAACCTGCCGGGGCATCAAAAACCAAACATTTAATTAACCTATTTAAAACTAAATCTTTATGAAAAATTTAATTCGCATTTTTACCGTATTTCTTTTAGTCACTATTGCATTAGCGGTAACAGTAACATCATGCAAAAAAGATGAATCTAACCTGACCAAGAAAGAAATGCTAACCGCAAAGTCATGGAAGATTTTATCTTCAAAAACCAATGGTGTTGCTGATGTGATTGAAGATTGTCAAAAAGATGATTTCATAACTTTTGCTACGGATGGTACCTATACCACAAATCCGGGCACAAACAAATGTTACTCAGACGATAGCGCTAATTCAGGTACTTGGTCATTGTCCAGTGACGAGAAATATATCATCGTTGATGGTGCTAGCACAAAACTTGTTGAACTTTCAAAAAGCAGGTTTACAATTTCAGTTGTTGAACCAGATTACACTTATGAAGCGACCTATGTTTCATTTTAACGATTTCCAAAAATCTGAATTCATATATAATAAAGCAACTATTTTTTCTGACAGCAATCATCTTGATGATTTGCTTTGGATGCAGTAAATATTCGGATTCTCCATCTGCAGATTTGGCAACTTCTGTTGCCGGAATTTATGAAGGAACCTGAGATGTAAGTGGCACCAATTATGGAACTTGTGAAGTTGCCAAAGTGACAAACAAGACAGTGAGGCTAAATATCAAGATAATTGGTATTCAAATCCCAGGTGTACCCGATGTAACCCTAAGCAATGGTGGAAACGGAAAAAAAACCTGAAATATTCAGATTCAAGTGCGACAATAAGCGGAGCTTTTTCAAACAATGGAATGACACTGCTTTTGGCTGATGGAACAACTTCATTTTCTTTTTCAGGAACCAGAAAGTGAATTGCTCTTTGAATATTTTGATAGTGAAGTTGTAAACTTCGTAATAAACAATATGGTGGAGTCCAGCAACCACTTGAAAAACGGGGCGTATCCCGAAAAGCCTTATGAGTAGGGAAATTTAAAAAACCAATTCTATGAAAAATTTAATGAAATTATTAATGGTGGCAGCTGTTTTCACAATGGCTACAGGATCTTTCGCTCAAACAAAAAAGGGCAACTTGTTATTATCAGGAGGTACAGGGTTGCAATTTACGAGTAGCAATGTAAAATATTTATATGATGGCGAAACTCAAGGAAAATCAACAATAAGCACATTTTCCTTTGTACCAACTTTTGCCTATTTTGTAGTTGATGATTTGGCAATAGGATTGACCAGTACATTAACAACAAGTACTGATAAATCTGAAAATGGAGATAAATATGTAACAAATTCAACGATGATCTTACCAACAGCCCTCTATTATTTCCCTATGGAAGGAAAGCTTAGGCCAATTGCACAGATTGGAGTTGGATTATCATCACAAACCGAAAAAGACGTTCCAAAAGAAGGAAGTGATCATAAATATTCATCCAGTGGTTTAGCCATGAATTTTGGAGGTGGGGTTGCTTATTTCCTAAAAGAAAACATTTCATTGAATTTTGGTTTATCATATACCATAGTTAACTTAACTGATGGTGATGATAGTAAGAGTAAAATGAAACAAGGAAATTTTGGCAGCAATATAGGCTTGGCTATTTACTTCTAAAATTCAGTTCCAATCCGGATTCCATCATATAAAACAGATAGAATCCGGATTTTTAAAGAAACAGTGGAGTCCGGCAACCACTAAAAAAAAAGGGGCGTATCCCGAAAAGCCTTACAAGTAGGGAAACCAAACCAAAATGACATGAAAAAAAACGGATTTCTTCTAACCTTAATTCTTGTTAGTATTTTAACAACCAACCTGTTAGCTCAAAAAGACAGGAAACTAAGTAATGGGGCAAGTATTAACCTAGTTATAGGAATTCCTTCAAGTACCTATGGCGAACCAAGCGACAGCAATATCGGTGCGAAGTATCAACTTGGGAGTATTTGGGGAATTCAATGGGGTAACCGCTGGTATTTTAAACCCAAAGAAAAATTTGGTTTCGGCTTAATGGTTAATTGGCTGGACATCACTGCAGGAGTAAAATCAGGTACCGAAAGCGGTTACGACTGGGCAAGATCAGTTGCTGATGTTTCATTTCTGGAGCTTGGCCCCATTGGCACTTATGCATTAACAAAAGACATTGCTTTGGATGCCTATTACAACTTAAGGCCCACAAGTTTTGCTTCGATTACGCTTGTTACACACAGCTCTGGCAATGATGATACTTATTCCTATTCAGGATTTGGTTTTACCCATGCCGTGGGGGCAGCATTCCGATACAAAGCATTAAATATTGGGTTGGAATATGATATGGGAAGTATTGACAGCGAAGGCACCTATACAGGTTCGTCTCAGAATGTGACATTAAAGAATCACAAAAACGTGGTCAATAACTTCCGAATTATGATCGGGGCAAAATTTTAATAGAATTTGGAGATAAAAGAAGATAACGATGAAAGGTCTATATGGCCATTCAGAGTTTATCTTCATTTCATAGATTTTCTCACGTAAGAGGTATTCGTTCCAAGTTCATTGCTAGTCAACAACTTTAATTCTACTACAATAATTATGAAAACAAATATTTTCTTACTTGCCCTTTGTTTGAGCGCTATTTCGGTAATGGGGCAGCAAAACCATAGAAAACCTCAAATTGGGCAAAATCATTTTCATGAGAAGGTAAATTTTACAACTTCTGAACCTCAAAACGGAGTTATAAAGTTTCAAAAAAAGGAGAAAAATATAAGGGTTAACAACCAATCAAAACAACGCCTGAAATCGGCAAATATTGTAAAACAAGGTTTAGATTCAGTGGTTTACGAAATATTTGATGAAAACTCAGGAACGTTGATTCGTGAAGGTAAAGATGAATATACATACGATTCGAACGGAAATTTGGTATCTGAAATTTATCTTAACTATGACGAAACGATGAAGAAAGCCGAATACGCTTATGATTCAAATGGATATGTAACATTGGAAATAGAATATAGATTGGACGAAATATCCAACATTTGGATTAGGGATGTAAAAACTGAATATACTTTAGGTTCAAATGGAAAATGGACACTTGTTATTATTAACAGATGGGATGAAGCCATTGGCGACTGGATTGCAGATTCTAAAAAGGAATACGAATTCGATCCGAATGGAAATTTGATACTTGAAGTTCACTATATGTGGGATAATACAACCAGCGAATGGGTAGTAAATATAAAAATTGAAAATGGTTATGATTCAAATGGAAATTTGACGATACATAGTGATTATAATTCTACAGCGGACAAAGTAACCAGAAAGGAAGAAAACAGCTACTATTCAAGTGGAAAATTGAAATCGACAATTGAATATACTTTGGATGAAACAACCGGTAAATGGGTTGTAAAAATTAAAATAGACTTCACTTACGATTCAATTGGAAATTTGTCATCTGACATTATTTATCACTGGGATGAAACCACAAATGATTGGGTTGAGCACAATAAGGATGAATATGCCTACGATTCAAATGGAAACAGGACTTCTTATTATTATTCTGTTTGGAACGAGATAACCAGCAACTGGGTTAATCGTTATAAGTCGGAATACACGTACGGTTCAAATGGAAACCCGGTTTCAGGCAGTTCATACGAATGGGATGAAGCAACCAACGAATGGGCAGGAAGCAGTACATGGGAAGACGGTTACGATTCGTATGGGAATTTAACATTTATAAGTGAATATACTTGGGACGAAACCACCGGCAACTGGGTTGGCTGGAAGGAGGAAACAATTTATGATTACAATTATCTGGCTAAAGATTTAATATTGCCAGATTGGTTTCAGGATGAAAATATGAAGCATAAAATAACAGATGTTTTGCATTATTCTACTAATGAAGATACGGGAGGGTTGTATGTTGAAGGTCGGGGCAAGTTTTTTTATTCAGATAAAACAATTACGGGAATTGATAACAACGAAATCGAATTGGTGCAGGTTTACCCAAACCCTGCCAGTTCAACTTTGTATATTAAAGGACTTGCCCCCAATGTAGCAGTATCAATATTCGACTTGAACGGACTTTTGATAGGGAATAAACAACTAAACGGAAATCAAATGGATATCAGTGAATTAGCCAATGGCGTTTATATCCTAAAAGTATCCAACCATGGTAAGCCCAGGATTATGAAATTTATTAAACAGTAATTGAAGAGGGTACTTTGCAAGTTAAGGATTCCATCACTTTTTGAAGGATGGAATCCTAAATATTTTTAATCAAGTCTTTGTTTTTCTTTACTTTACAATCCAAAAAATGAAATGCTCAATCATAACTTTATTTCTAATTTCAATTATGTGTTTTTCATCTTCAGGACAATCAAAATTTCATTTCGGTGCCAGGGCAGGCAATAATCTTGCAAATATGACCATGGAAGATATAAAAGATATTAGTGGTGTGACTACATCATTAAATAAAACTTTTCATTTCGGGGGTATCGTTGAATACGACATTTCCAGCCTATCTGATATTTTTTGTCTGGAATCAGGACTATTTCTTAGCTGGAAAGGAACAGAAATTACGTATCGGGATGATGCTGGTATGACAGTAGTAACAATTACACCAATCTATTTGGAAGTTCCATTCAACGCACTTTACAATGTTAATTTTGGTGCTTCAGAACTTCAATTTTTTGTAGGTCCATATTTAGGTTATATCGTTGCAGGCAAGATTAAAACTGGAGATAAGTCAGAACCTTTGCACGGTTTGAAACCCTTTGATTTTGGATTGAATATGGGTGCTGGTATTAAAATGGATAATATTCTTGTCAGACTTCAGTATGGTTATGGATTGAGGAATTTGGATCCTGGGGGTTCGAGTAGTAACGAAATGAAAAACAGGGTTATAAGCATTTCCATTGGATGTATGTTTGGAGAGAATGGCCTATAAGAGAGGGACCTAAAGCTTTTTTGAAAATTTCAATTTAATTGCATTCACCTGAAATATGGATTTTTTCAATACCCCAACTCTTTCCCTTTCTTCACAGCCGGAATTCCATATTCCATCCAGGCAGGTATCGGTTCGCCTTTCAGGTAATGATCGAAAAACTGTTTCGTTCGTATGGTCAAATCCATCCGGTTGGCCCAGCTTTCAGCTTTCAGGTTGTGTTCTTCGTTATTGTAGGTCAGCATCCAAACTGGTTTTTGCAGGCGCCGCATGGCAGTAAACAATTCAATTCCCTGGTACCAGGGCACTGCGCCGTCATTGTCGTTGTGCATGATAAGCAACGGAGTTCTAATTTTCGGCACATAAAACAAAGGTGAATTCTCGATAAACTGAAGTGGTTTTTCCCATAAAGTGCCACCAATCCGGCTTTGTTCATTTTCATACTGAAATTCGCGCGATAATCCTGATTCCCAGCGAATTCCTCCATAGGCACTGGTCATGTTCGCTACCGGAGCTCCCGCCATAGCTGCTGCAAACATATCGGTCTGGGTGATGAGCCAGGCCGTTTGGTAACCGCCCCAGCTTTGTCCCTGAATACCAATCCGGGTTCGGTCGATAAACGGAAATAAACTGCTCACCACCTGGGTTCCGCTCACCACAGCGTCAAAAGCTGACTGGCCCGGATAACCTTCTTTGTAAGTAATATCAGGAATAAAAACGATGTAGTCGTTGCTTGCAAAAAAAGTCCGGTTAACTGTCGATCTTGAAGGAGCCGGTGAAGTATAACTGTGCAGGTTATCTGCATTTCGCTCATAGAAATAAACGATCATCGGATATTTTCGCTCAGGATCGATGGTTTCAGGAAAATAGAGCAAACCTTCAAGTTTCTTTCCTGAAAATGAATCCCAGTGAACCAGTCGAACACCTGGCCATACAAACTGTTTTTGCTGCGGATTGAGATCTGAAAGCTTATGTCGTAGTTCAAATTTCAGGTTGCTCGTCCATACATCCGGCGATTCATCAACATTCTCACGAGTCCAGATCAGAGTTTCTGAATTTTTTGCTTTTGCCAGTTTGTCAAACTTAAAATCTTCCATCAGTAACATCCGTGGTTCAAGATAATTTCGCAAATCAGCAGTAAAGAATCCCTGAGACTTGGTTTGTTCATCAAACGCCTTCAAAATTAAAGGTTTACCTGTATCAATGAATTCTTCCTCCGGATCAAGCTTGCAATAGCGTAACTGAAGCTTATTTTTCTTTCCATAGTTTTGTGTGGCATTTACCGGAACCTTAATTCCTTCCATATCAACTCTCCAGATATCGAACCGATCATAAATAAATAAATATTTGTCGTTTTCCGACCAGCCTGCGATACCATAAGGTTTTGGTTCTCCGGGCATGTCCCAGCGTTCATCAACAAATGAAACCGGAATTATGGCAGTCATATTAATTGCATTACCGGAATTGACGGTAGTTGATCGTGCGTAATACGAACTGTCGGCCGCATCGAACCAGACCACAAAATTGCCGCCGGGAGACAAGGAAACCAATGACTTATTCTGAACTATTTGTCTTTTAATTCCGCTCTCCACATCAATCAGATAATAATCGGAATTCGATCTTCCAGTCCATGATGTTTCAAGCTTATAGGGCGAAGGATCGGATCCAAGCGCAAGGTTGCCATTTCCTTTCTGAATGGTTTTAATTTCACGGACAACCGGATCGCCCAACTGAATGCACTGAGTTTTATCAATCAGGTAAACAGTTTTGTAGGTTCGCTTCAACTCTTTTTCCAGATTTATTTTCTGTTCTGGCTGCAATTCTTTGTCTTTCCAATTCCAAATATCCAAAACGGGTTTTTCATCATCCAAAAGTGTATCTTTTAGTTCAGGCTGAGGCTTGAGATTGGTTCCGAAATAAAACCGCTGGCCATTTTCCGAAAACGACAGATCGCCAAATTCGGAAGGCGACCAACCAATAGGCAAACCTTGTCCATCGGGCACAACAACAGCTTTTGGCTCACCCGTGGTAAGCGTTCCGTAGTACAAATTATAGATTTTAGCTTTAATGGTATCCGTCGAAAACAAGAATCCAAAGCGGCTTCCCAGATCATCTGAAGCGATTTTTCTGGAAGTTCCGGCTTCTTTAAAAATGACTTTGGCTATTCCTGAACGGGTATCAAAAATCAAGATTTCAGAACGATCCAGCGAATCTTTTGTCTGACGGATAAAGAAGATGCTCTGGCCCTTCGGTGCGTAGTAAAATTCTGTAACATTTTGGAAGCAGACTGTATCTCCTGTCTAAGCCTGAAATAAAACCAACTGACCTTTTTTGTCAGATGTTTCATCATTTTCATTCTTCTTTTTCAATGATGGGTCCTGCTTTTCCTCTTTCTCCTTTGACTTTTTCCTTTCGTCTTTCTTCATATCTGTCAAAAAAGTGACCCACCGGGCATTTTCCTTCGGTAGTGAAAATTGTTTCAGTTTAGGAAATGTATATTTTTTGTGATGTTTGAAAACCAAAATACCCAAACTATCCTTAGGCATTTGTTCTTTTTTAAGTTTCTTCTTTTTGGCACTCCGGATAGAATCTTCCGGCTGTTTGATTTTGTAGACGATAAAATCAGATTCAGGAGAAAAAAGTGCATCGTATCCCCGTGATAAGGTATCTGCCATTTTGGAATCAACCGGTTTTACGATGAGGTTACCATTTCCTTTTTGAGGATTAATCTCAAAAGCAGCCAGCTTACCATCGTTGGAAACAATCGGTTTATTCATCACTTTCCAAGAGGCAAAATCACTGACAGTCAATGGTTTTTTATCAATTTTCTGAGCATTAAGATTCAGGAAAGTAAAAAGAAAAAAGGCAAAAAGGAAAAAGCCGGTTCGTTTCATACATCAGATTTCAAAAATGAAATTCAAAGTTAACATTTGATGGCAGACGTAAAGGCAACCGTCTGGATTAAAACAGGCGAAACAGGTTTTACCATTAAGGTGAAACGAAAAAAGATCAAAAACTGAAGCTAATTTAACCACTACAAATCCAGCCATTCTTTAAATGCAGCAACTTTATCCCGGCTGACGATAATAGGCTCTTCGTCTGGCTTCTTCAGTTTGATTTTCAGGCGGCTGTTCGAATAAATTACAATATCGGCAATCGATTGATTATTCAGGATGTATTTCCGGTTGATCCTGAAAAACTTATGCTCGTCAACCATTTCAGAAACACGATCGAGCGAATAATCGATCAGGTATGTTTTGAAATCAGCGGTACACAGGTAAGTTGCCTTTTCGAAGCTGTAAAAAAAGAGAATTTCCTCCACCTGAATGGATTTCAGGTGCTCGCCCACTTTAATTACAAACCGGGTTTTATATTGTTTTTGGAGCATTTCCTTCACTTTTTTCAACAATTCGGAGGTTACTTCCGGACCCGGCTGAACCTCATGGAGTCTAGTTCCAAACTTTTGGAAAGCAGCCTCCAGCTCGATATAGCCAATGGGCTTCAGCAAATAATCAATGCTGTTCACTTTGAATGCCTTTATGGCATATTCTTCATAAGCCGTGGTAAAAATAACCGGACAAGGTACTTTAACGCGCTCAAAGATTTCGAAGCTCAAACCATCGGCCAGCTGAATATCCATGAACACCAGATCAGGAGCCGGATTTTGCTGGAACCATTCAGATGCGTCACTCACCGAATCAAGAATAGCAAGTACCGAAATTTTTGGGTCAAACTTCAGAATCAGTTGCCTAAGCCATTCTGCCGCCGGTTTTTCGTCCTCAAGGAGTAGAACTTTATACATGCTGTCAATCGTTTATGAGAGGAATACTGATCCGAAACCGTTCGGAATTAAAAGATATAATTACCTTTCGATCCGTAAAAAATTCATAACGGTCTCTGATGTTGTCAATTCCGCTTCCGATACCTTCAGATCCGGCCTTCTTCTGTAGCTGATTTTCCACCGTCAAATATTGATCTTCTGCTAAGAATATCCTGATCAGCAAAGGATTCTTATCCGAAATCTCATTGTGTTTGATGGCATTTTCAACCATCATCTGAACGGACAAAGGAATTACTTTGTAGTTCTTCGAACTAACTTCAATCTGTACATCCAGATTCTTTCCGAACCTGATTTTCTGAAGAAAAACGTACGATTGCAGAAATTTGATTTCTGTTTCCAAATCAACCAGTTCATGGTCTTTCTGATCCAAAACATATCGATAGACTTCCGACAGTTTTTTCACAAAATCGATGGCTTTATCAGGGTTTGTGCTGATCAGCGAAGTCAGTGAATTCAGGTTATTGAACAAAAAATGAGGATTCACCTGGCTTTTTAGGGTTTCGTACTGAAGCGAAAGTTGTTCACGTTTCAGTTTTTCCTGCTGAACAGCTGCCTCTTTCCAATTCTTGAAGAACAAAATTGAATTGGTTAACAAAGTGCCAACAAGGAGAAATGAAAAGGCTACTTTCATCATGAAAAACATTTGGGAAAGAAAAACATCGGATGTAATTTCTTGATTCCAAAACAAGCCCAGGATCGGAATTGTGATGACAATAACCAGCATCACGATGATAATTGTAAGAACAACCTGTATAATCAGGCGACGAAGCGGATTATGGAGCCATGGTAGTTTTTTGTCAAGAATACTCACCATTCCGCCAATAGTGATCGCAAAAATACCTCCAACAAGAACTGAATTGACCGAGGCGAGCAGAAATATATGACCTGAAAATTTCAATTCAGGAAACAAAATTAAAAAAACGAGGATTCCCATGACAATTAACAACAAGATGAAACCAAGTATCTGTAAAATGGATTTTTTGTATGGAACTTTAATGTTTGTCATTGGTGATTTATTTTTGATGGTTTTTCGAAAGTACTGAATAAATTAGAATTAGAATTACTGTTTTACCAGTTCAAGTGTATTTTTAAGTTCAGTTTCATTAATTTCCTTTCCCCAATTGGGAGAAAGGGCTGTTTTAGGTTTGAAAACACCGAATTTTTCCTGTGCAATCTGGTACAATGGAAGCGCTTTGGCCGCCCCGCCACCATAAGCTTCCGGCATGTGGAAAGTCATTGTTGCCCGAAGGTAATAAACCCGTGGATTATCCGGATTCAGTTCCAATGCTTTATTCAGCGCTTTATTCATTTCGGGCATCAAGGTTATTCCCCGGTTCATTGGGTCGATGGCGATGCGCGATGGATAAAGAAATCCTTGAAGCATATACAGTTCTGACTCGTTCAGATCGATTGTCAATGCCTGATCAAGGTACTTTTGCGCCTGATCCAGATTCTGATCTTTCTTCACATTTTCTGTTTCCTGAAAACTGATCATGATGTAGGCAAAAGAAGCATAATACAGCGGAAGCCATTCGGTCTTTTCAATGTTAGAAATTCGCTCAAACTGATTGGCGACCTCAACATATTCAGGAATTGATTTGGCCTGAAATAATTTTTCAATCGACTGGCTCATGGCCTTTTCATAGGCTTCGTTAGCAAAACCCTTGCTGAACAAGGAAACCAGAATGAGAATAATTGTAAGCTTTTTCATTTTTCAAAGTTTTTGATGTTGATTTTTATATTGATTTTTCCCTCTTTCCTCCTTTATTTTTCCTACAACATGATTGAAACCAGCAAAATAACCTGTCTGACATAGGGCGATTTGATAGGCGTCGATTCGTAATGTCCGGAAGAATCCGGCGTATTTGAGAAATTATATCCGTAAACATTGTCGAATGCGGCCAGGTTATTTACCATTAGGTGAAGGACAGATTGTTTACCGAACAGTTCCATCAGATAAGTCAAACTTAAACTGATGTCGTTGTATGAAGGTGTCTTCGCATTCATAAATCCGGAAAGATTGGGATCGTGATAAGGGCGGTTACTGGCAAACGAATAAGTCACTGCAGCATACGTCCTGACCTTTTCAAAAAAACGCTTATAAACCAGCGACAAATTATGCGCTGAAACATAGGTTGGAGTTGCTGCTTCGGGATAATCGCGATAATCGCGTTGGGAGTTGATCCATGAATAAGAAATCCAGTAATCGGTGAGTTTAAAAGTTTCCTTATCGCGCCAGAAAAAATCAATACCTTCAGCATGACCACTGCCGCTGTTTGAATAATCGAGCGGATTGGTTGCCAACGGCATGGTATATTTCACCAAATTCGAATACTTTTTCAGATAGGTTTCCACCCTGAATGTCTTCAGATCAGTCTGGTATTGCCACGTCATTACGGCATGGTTGGCTTTTTCAGGACTCAACTGCGGAGCAAATTTCAGGTAATCATCTTCCGGATTCTGATAAAACTGGCCGCAGGCAAGCGATACCTGACTTTGGTTACCGGTCTTATAAGCCATCGAGAATCGCGGAACCAATGTTGATTCTTTTAGGAGTGTGCTGTATTCAAACCTGGTTCCCAGCCTGGTTGCAAATTTTTTGCTGAGTTTGTATTCGACTTCAGCAAATCCGGAAAGTTCGTTGTTTGTAAAGGGCAACTGGTAATCCCCGCCCATCAGGATTTGCTGCTTGTAAGTGTAATTCACCCAGTCGCCTCCCAGTTTCAGTTCGGTTTCTTCATTAATCGGACGGTGAAAATCGAGTTTGCATTGAACCATATTTTTTGTGGTAACAATCCGGGTCGGATCAACATTGAATTTTTGACGATCGTAATTCCAGACCATACCGGATTTCATCATCCACTTTTCGCCTACCATGGTATTCCAGCTGTTATTCAGGTAAAAACTGCCACTGTTCAACAGAATATTCTGGTTTATATCAGCTTGTGTATTGAAGTAATTCAATCCGCTTGAATTGGAATTCATGGTTCCAAAGAATTTGTACAGACCTGTTTTTCCGGTTTTTTGCCGGTACATCACCGTTCCGTCAATGCCGGATGGACTTTTAGTCCAATCCACCTGTTGTTTATTGATCAGGTTTGATAAAGCTGAGGAAACATAATCGCCACTTACAGATAATGAAGCTCTTTTCCAACATTTGGTGGTAGAACCCATCACTCCTACAGTCATGATCGAAATGCTTGATTTCTCCTCATTTTCAATTCCGTCAGTTTTCATGTCCACTATCGATGACAAAGCCTGACCGAACTCTGCAGAATAGGCACCGGTACTGAACAGGGTTCCACTGAAAAGAAGAGGAGAAAAACGTCCCCGGGTGGGCATATCTGGCATTTTCGATAAAAACGGAGTGTTGACCTGCATACCGTCGATGAATGATTTGGTTTCATAACCTTCGCCACCCCGTACAAATACGCGGCCATCCTCTCCAACTTTTTGGACACCGGGCAAAGAACCAAGCGCGCCAAAAATATCACCCTGTGCGCTGGGAGTTGTGGCAACATCGAACATCCGCAGAATGACCGCTTTCTTTTCGTCACTGGCTTCGAAAGCCCCGGCATTGATCACGACTTCATTGATCTGACTTTCGGATTCCTGTAAAATGATATTCAAGTCTTTGGACTTAAGACTATCCAGGTTTAGTTCCTGAAAAACAGTTATGTATCCAATGAATGAAACCGTCAGGACATTCAACCCTTTCAGATTCGTTTTAAATTTGAATTTGCCGGTGCTGTCTGCGGTAGCGCCTTCGTAAGAGTTTTTGAAATAAACGTTTGCTCCGCATAACGCGTTTTTCTTTTGGTCAGTCACTTTTCCGGAAAGCTGGACCTGGGCGAAAGCACCAGAAAGCAGCAATTGAAGACTAAAAAAAAGCATTACGGATTTCATGACAATCTGATTTTTCTCCAAATTAACGCTGGATTTCAACGGAGAAAAAAAAGATGTGACCGGATCGTAGTTTCGGGCGGATGAATGGTAAAATAGAGTGATGAATGACTTTAGAAGTTTAATTAAACTTCTGCTTCAGGAGCTTCTTTTTTTTCGGGATGGAATAACTTATCGATCAGGTTATCCATGAAATTCATGATCATCTCCGAATTTCTGGCGATTACGGTTGTTATGCCAAATTGCATCATGGCACCTAATATTTTCATAATCGGATTGCTTTTGGGACCGGCCATCACTTTTCTTGTAAGAAAACCGGAAACAATTGAAATCACTGTTCCAAAGAGGTTGTTTTTTAATTCAACCGAACCTGTAATATCTTTGAGTGAATTTTTAATCAGGTTAACAAGCTTAAAGCTTTCGTGAGTGATCTTTAACTGTTCCTTCAGGATTTTGCCTTCTTCGGCTTGCCTGATTTCGAGCAAACGAATGGATTCTTTCAACGAATCGATTGCATTTTTTTTTGTCATGGTGCTTTTTCTTCGAGTACTTGTTCGATGATTGAATTATTGATCGGATTTTTAATCAATTGTTTTCTGAAGATCCCGAATATCAAGGCCAAAAGTGCATAAAATCCTGAAACAACAAAGAACCCATAATAGGACTTGCCCATGAGTTCGCCAATCCACAAAGCCAAACCAATGTTCAAAATGAGGAAAAACAATACGGCAAAAACCACTACGATCAACCAAGAGACGATATTTGAAATTACATCCGACGATTTGTCGAGTGTTTTCAGCTTCAACAGTTCGAGGGTAGTTTTGCCGTATTGCTCGCCTTTTTCAATTAGCTCCTCAATTAAACCTGATTGTTGGTTCATTTTTAAGTTTTTCGTAAAATTAAGGAATAAATCCGGGTTAATTGGTTGATGCTTTTGCTTTATCAACCTTCGATTTGACATCGTCCATCATCTCGTCGGCTTTAGCTTTTACACCATCCATTTTTTTCCCAAGTTCTTCGACCAGTCCATTCAATTTTTCCTTGATCCCATCGACATAATCTTCGCCTTTTTCAACAATTTTCTTTCTTGTTTCAGTTCCTTTATCAGGAGCGAACAAAATTCCCAACACGGCACCGGCGGCCAGGCCTGCCAGTAGTCCCAAAACTAATTTTCCTGAATTCATGATACTTGATTTTAATTGTTTATGATTGTTTCTGCAATCCAACGTTCATTTCTTACGTTCGTTGCACTTATGCAATATAACAAAATTTTGCATTAAAAGTTAGGAATTTGCTCATTAATTTGATGTCTTCAGGAATAAAAATGCAGGTATAGATGATTTCCTTAGAAAGTATCCGGATTCCGTGTCAGAAACTGTTTTTTCAGGAAGGCCTTTTCTTCAGGAACCTCCTTCTGATTCTATCCTGAACATGCTCCTGTTCACTGAAATTAACTTCTTCACCCAGCAAATATCCGTAAGGTTTAAGCGATTCCACATTGTCGCAAACTACTTTGGCCATTCCGGTGAGTGGCATACAAAGCACCATTCCGGGAATTCCCCAGATAAGGGCGCTGCCAACCAGCACCAGGGTGGCAGTCAGCGGATTAATGGAGACACTGCTGCCTACCACGTATGGCATAATAAAATTGTTATCGAAAAACTGTACAATAAAACATATTGCTCCGATACCCAGGGCATATCCCATCGAATCATTACTCAGTATGGCCATCAGGATTGGCAAGGTACTTCCGATCATTACTCCGATGTATGGAATAATGTTGAGCATTGAGGCAAGCACGCCAAAAAGAATGGCATGAGGTAATCCCAGAATCATAAAACCTACTGAATTAAGAACCGAAAGAATAACCACATCAAGGAAAATACCCATCAGGTATTTTTGTGAAACCCGCGAAACCTTTTTGACCACAACCAGGGCATGTTCATTCTTATCTTCTTTGGCGATCAGGCGAACAAACTCTTTGAATTTATGCTGATAGAGAGACAGGAAAAATATGTAAATCGGGATCAACGCCAAACTGGCCAGGAATGAAGTAGTAGCGGAAAAAACTCCCATGATAAGAACTCCTCCATTGCCAGCATTTTCCTTGATTTTTGAAGTAATCCAGGTTGTTTGTTCAATTTGGCTAACATGAAAGGTTTCGCTGATAAACTGTTGAATGGCATCTAATTTGGCAATCATCGTTTTTTGGAGTACCGGCCAATCGTTTACAAAATTTATGACCTGCGAATAGAAAAAGTAAATCATGGCAACAAATACTGCCAGAGCCAGAATAATACTGATCAGAATAGCCAAAATCTTCGGGAAATGCCATTGTTCCAGTTTCCGTGAAACCGGAAGAAGCAAAAAGGTAAAAAAAACCGCCAGGGTAAAAGGAATCAGGATGTTTTCAGCCAAAATCAGGAAAGCAATAATCAGGGCTATGAGCAAAAGTTTTACGGCTGCCTGAAAATAAAAAGGTTGTTCAGAAATAGACATGGTATCAGGATTTTTGAAACTGCAATATCAGGAATAAAATTAAGAGATTTATTGTGGAAACAGAAGCCTGTACGGAATAAACTATTTAGAATCCGCGCATGCCGCAAGATTCCACTGTTAACTTTTTGTCAATTTCAGAGAAAAGATAAAAACCAATTAGTTGTACAAGTATAATAGTTATATTTTTGTAACCGTTATAACCAATGAACAGTTCAGATGACGAAATTAAGAATTGACCTGATTGCAGAAAACCTGATCACCATTCATCCGCTTTTATATAAAAGCATTTCGCGACCTTTGCGCAACTGCACCTCCATTACTCCCGCCGGTATGTTTGTCCTGGGAAACCTGAAGCGGCATGGAATCCTCTCCATGTCCGACATTGGCAAATACCTCTCAATGCCTAAACCTCACATCACGGTAATTGTCAATAAACTGATCGAAGAAGGCTATGTTGAGCGTCAAAACGATCCAAAGGACAGGCGGATCATCCATATTCACATAACCGAAAAAGGTCTGAGTGATTTTGAAAATATCAAACAGGCCATCAGCGAAAACATGAAAAGCAAACTGGTCATGCTAAACGATGAAGAGCTTGAACAACTGTCTACGGCATCACAACGAGTGAAAGATATTTTGATTTCGATACTTTCGAAAGAATAAAAAAACAGCATTTCAGTGCGAATTTTAAAAATCAGATAGAGAAAATGTTATGGAAAACAAACAAGTAAAAAAAGAGAAAAGCTGGAAAGTTTACATTCCGCTGGTGTTGGTCATACTGATGGTTGCCGGAGGTGGAATCTACTGGTACATCGATTACACGAAGTACATTAAAACAGATGACGCTCATGTCGAAGCCGATAATGTGGCCATCAGTTCGAAAATACTTGGACGGATCAGTCAGGTGTTTGCTGAAGAAGGCGATTCAGTCAGGAAAGGTGAATTGCTTGCCACACTCGATTCGACCGATCTGGTCGCCCAGAAAAACCAGTCAATGTCGGGCAAAATAGTTGCTGAAGCTGCAATTGCACAGGCAGAGGCAAAATATCAATACGATCTTCAAAACATCAAAGTGCTGGAAGTAATGCTCAGCAAGGCGCAGGAAGATTTCGAGCGGGCAAAAGGCCAGATCAAAGGCGATGTCATCACGAAGGAAACATTCGATCATGCTCAGAAATCATTCGAGACGGCTCAGGCTCAGCTCGATGCAGCCCGGTCGCAAACGAAAGTTTCTTCCGCTCAGATTGGCAGCGCCAAAGCAGCCGTCGAAAGTGCCGAAGCTCAGATAAATGTCATCCGCACACAAATCAAAAACACCCAATTATATGCGCCTTGCAGCGGCGTTGTGGGCAAACGGTGGTTAATTCCGGGAGATATTGCCCAGCCAGGACAATCTATTTTCTCCATTATCAACGACCGAAAACTCTGGGTAAGTATCTATCTCGAAGAAACCAAACTGGCCAATCTGAAAATCGGTCAGGATGTTATTTTCAGTCTTGATTCCTACCCTGACGCAACTTTTACCGGTAAAATCATGACCCTGGGCTCGAATACCGCAGCACAGTTTTCACTGATTCCGGCCAACAACGCTGCCGGGAATTTTACGAAAGTGACGCAGCGTATCCAGCTTAAAATATCCATTCTTGGAATGACTGAAGGAAAGAAGCTTTCTGACTATCACATTTTATCCGGTATGTCGGCTGTAGTCAAAATTTTGAGGAAATAATGAGAAGAATCACTCCCTCGCATCTCTTGCGCAAAAGGCTGCGAAAACGCGATTCAGGGTTTCATCCGCAGCACGACAACTATAAATGGTTTGTACTTGCCAATATTATGATTGGCACGTTTATGGCAGTGCTCGACAGCACGATCGTGAATGTTGGACTGCCAAAAATCATGGCTTCGTTTGGCGTGGGTATCGACAAGATCGAATGGGTAGTTACGGCCTACATGCTTTCCATGGCGGTGATGCTTCCCACTTCAGGCTGGCTGGCTGACAAATTCGGGTACAAACGACTGTATTTTATGGGGCTGTTCATGTTTACACTTGGATCGCTGCTTTGCGGAATGTCGCACGACGAAAATACCCTGATCCTTTCGAGGATCATTCAGGGATTGGGTGCCGGTACCATTCAGCCTTTGGGAATGGCCATCATCACCCGCGAATTTCCACCTCAGCAACGTGGAATGGCAATCGGATTCTGGGCTATTTCAGCAGCAGCATCGGTTTCATTTGGCCCATTGATTGGAGGTTACCTGGTCGACAATTTCAGCTGGCAGCTCATTTTCGATGTCAATATTCCGGTCGGAATCGCGGCCATGGTATTTACGATTATCATTCAGAAAGAGTACATCAACAAGAAGGTAGGAAAATTCGACCTGATCGGCTTCATTTCGGTGGTCACTTTTCTTCCGCTCATGCTGTATGCGCTTTCCGAAGGAAGTGCCTCAAGCAACTCCGCCGGCTGGCATGCTCCGTATATCCTGATCTGTTTTGCCATTTCGATCGTTGCCCTGGCGGTATTCATAACCAGGGAGCTCACGACTAGCAATCCCCTGATCGATTTGCGTTTGTTGGGCAATTACAACTTCGGAATGGGAAATCTGGTGATGTTGATTTTCAGCATGGGAATGTTTGGAAGCACCTTCCTCATGCCGGTCTATCTTCAGAATTCGATGGGATATACGGCCGTTCAGGCTGGCGCGGTGTTTCTTCCGGTAGGAATTATCCAGGGAATGATGTCGCCTATTTCCGGGAAAGTTTCGGATATTTTCAGTCCAAAAGCGCCCATCATTCTGGGAATCTTCGTTCTGGGATCTAGTTTTATCCTCAATTCTGAGTTGTCGTACCTTTCAGAACACAGTTTTATCATGACCTCCCTGTATTTGCGTGGTTTTGCCATGGGAATCATCTTTACTCCCCTGAGCACATTATCGCTGCTGACCATGCCGAGGGAAAAGATGGCTCAGGCTTCAGGAATATCCAATACCATGCGGCAGCTTGGCGGAAGCCTTGGAGTTGCCATTTTCACCACCATGCTCACCACCCGGATCAACCACCACATGCAAATGTTCGGTGGAGCTATTCAGGCAGGCTCACAGGAGTTTAAAAATGTAGCCACCCATCTTGCCGCTTTCGCACAGCAACATGTAGGTAGCAATATGGCGACCTCGGCATTACAAAGCAAGTACATGATCATGCAACATGTTTCCAGACAAGCCTATGTCGCCGGAATTGACGACGATTTCTGGCTGGCTGCCATGATCACTTTTGTCGGGCTGATCCCGGTACTCATTATGAAAACAAAAAAATTACAAGTAAAAGCATAAATTATGATTCAGAAAATATTCAAATTCTTGTTTTTGCTTCCGGCGTTTTTGATCCAATTGCCTGGAGCGGTTAAAAGCCAGACGATTGCCACCGATTCGCTTTCATTGTCGTCGATCATTACTGAGGTCGTGCAAAACCATCCGGCCGTGAAAAAGGCCATGGAAGACATCAACAATTCTGATGCAAAAATCGGTCTGGCGCAGGCGGCAAACCTCCCCGTGGTAGATTTGGGAAGTTCCTATTCACGCATCGGGCCCATTTCAGAAATTACAATTCCTCAAATGGGATCTTTTAAACTTTTCCCGGAGGACAACTATTCTGCCACCTTGTATGTCAATCAGATCATCACCGATTTCGGAAAAACTGACAAAAATATCCAGTTCGAAAAACAAGGCAAAGAACTGAGTCTTCAATCGGTGGAACAGGTTAAACAACGACTATCGCAACTGGTAACAGCCAATTATTACTCGCTGGTTTTTCTTCAGGAAGCGATCAAAATCAAGGATGAGCAACTGAACAACCTGAACGAGCACCTTTCATTTATCCGGAAGAAACAGGCCAGCGGTTCTGCCACCCAATACGAGGTTCTCACCACCCAGGTCCGGATTTCGAACATTGAAAATCAAAAAACTGATCTTGCAGCCGCGAGGGTCGTGAAGATTTGCCAGCTGAATTCACTCTTGGGAAAACCAGCTTCCAGCTTTCAGCTTGTGAAAAATCAAATTGACCTCTCCTTACCGGTCATGCAAAGCGAGTCCCTGATTACTGAAGCCATGAAAAACCGCGACGAGATGAAACTGGCCATTCAGAAGGCAAAACTGGCCGACATGCGCTACAAAATCACCGACGCACAAAACAATCCGGTTTTTGCCGGATTCTTATCGGGTGGGGTAAAAAACGGATACATTCCTGATTTGCTTGCGCCGAAAGCCAATTTCGTGGCCGGAGTTGGATTGAAGATCCCTATTTTCGATGGAAAACGTAAAACTTATAACCTGGTTCAGGCAAAATCTGCCATCCAGGTAAACAGCGAAGAAACCGAAATTATCCGTCGTGCCATTGTGGATGAGGTCGTCGAAGCTGAATCAAATCTTCAGGCTTCACAAAAAAAAGTTGAACAATCTGATTTACAGCTCACCCAAGCCATTCAGGCTTACAAACTGGCTAAGGTAAGTTATGATATGGGGGCCATCACCAATCTTGAAGTTCTCGACGGCCAGACCAGTGTGTCTGAAAGCCGGCTGAACCTGCTAAAAGCAAAGATCGATAACACGGTTAACCTTTACAAACTGAAGACCGCAATAGGAGAAAGATTGTACTAAAATTTGCTGAAGATATACTAAAACCTGTATTTGTGAAGTTTTATAGAGGATTGTATTTTGATAATTCATAAAAAAGCTATCGGTTCTCTGAACTAATCAATCAATTCCCGGTAACCTTTCAAGGGCAGGATTTTCTGCCCTTGTTTATTTTTTTCCAAGGTATAAGTGAAAAGTCAACAATAGGTTGTTCGTGCTTTTAAGACAAACAACACTTAACCATTTTACAGTTAAACTATTTAGCCATTCAACATTCTTATTTCACCGCTTTCAGCCAGGCTTCAGCCATCAGTGAACAACCAGCCATCGAAGGATGAACACCGTCTCCAGTCCAGTATTTACCCGGAGCATGTTTCTGAGCTTCATCAAAAATAGCCTGATAAGGAACAAACGTTGTTTGAAATTCTTCAGCCAGCTTTTTTGCTGAAACGCGATAAGCATCAAAGGCCGGATACCATTTTTCGGTAACGGCTTTGCATCCCAGAACAGCAAATGGTTCGCAGATCACCAGTTGAATCTCCGGAAAAGCTTTTTTAGTATCGGATAACAATTTGCGGTAATCTTCCTCATATTTTTGAACGGTTCCGTTGTATCCGTAATCGAGAGTATGCCAGAAATCGTTAACCCCAACCAGTATACTCAGCACCTTTGGTTTTAAATCCAGACAATCCTTCTGCCAGCGTTCAGCTAACTGAAAAACCTTGTTGCCGCTAATTCCGCGATTGTATATTACCGGTTGCACCGAAGCCTTTGTATTCAGCAAGTTGGCCGCTGCCAGGTAGGCATATCCTGAACCAAATGATCCTGGATTGTTTGCCTGCTCATTGGTTTTATCGCGCCCGGCATCGGTGATTGAATCTCCCTGGAAAAGAATAACATCACCGGTTTTCAGAGAGGACAAAATACCTTTTGAAGACTTTTCGGTCATTGGCATAGCTGCCGAAAGAATACCGGGAATGGCAGCCAGTCCGATGGCGCCGGTTGCTGCTTTTCCGAAAAAATTACGTCGGTTCATAATAGAATGGTTAATGGTTAATGGTTAATGATAATTAGTTAAATGGCTGAATGGTTGAATGGTTGAATGGTTGAAATTTTTAAACCCAATTTGACTATCTGAAACTTGAATCTTGAATCTTGGAACCTGGAACCTGAAACTTGGAATTTGAAATTTGAAATTTGGAACTATTGTTCCGCACGCATCATCACTTCCAGGCACATACGGCTGTTATGATACGGACATTTCCAAAATCCTGCTTTGTCATCTTTCCGGTTTGGAATTCCTGATTCCGAAATACTCCAGAACCACTCCCCTCCTGTCCGGTCAACCAGATTTTCTGAAATGTATTTCCAGCACTTTTCAGCTTTTTCCATCCATTTATGGTCTCCTGAAAGTTCATACACATTCAGAAATCCAACCACCGCTTCAGACTGCACCCACCAGTGACGGTCGGTCTCCAGGTGACCTTTATCGGTTTCATACACCATACTGCCATCAGGCTGCAACCCTTCGCAGGAAGCTTTGGCAATTTTAATACAGATTTCTTGCACCTTTTTGAGTAATTCCTGGTCGCCCAGTACCCGTGCAGCTTCATCAATCAGCCATGAAGCTTCGATATCATGACCATAGGATACGATCGTCGATTTAGTCTGCCAGTTTTCGTCAAAAAACAAATCCAGATGACCGGTCTTTTGATTGACGATCTTTTCAATAAAAATCAGGATCAGGTTTCGCAGTTGCTTCTTTAGCTCATCATCCTTCCAAACCCGGAACAAATTGGTATAGGCTTCCAGAATATGCAAATGCGTATTCATGGTTTTTTTCTCATTTTCATCTTTCTCGCTCAGCCGAAGGTCTTCAAGCAAAACCCAGTCGCGGCTGTAGGCTTCGAAATAGCCATTCAACTCCTGATCAAAGCTGTATTTTTCGATGATGCCGAAAAGTTCAATGGCTTTCTGAAGGCTCGACTCTTCGCCTGATGCCCTGAAATGCTCACTAAAAGCATAGATAATAAAGGCTTGTGAATAAATCTGTTTCTTGGTATCCACAGGGTTTCCGGCGAACGAAATATTCCAGTAGGTTCCGCCAAATTCCCGATCAAAAAAATGTTCCAGAATGTACACTTTGGCCCGATTCGCCATTTCGAGGTACAGCGGATTTTTCTCCTGAAGATAAGCTGCTGAAAAGCTCCAGAGGATGCGTGCATTCAGGATTCCACCTTTATCCGCGACAGCTTTCAGCACATCATTTCCTGAAATTTGTCCGTAGAAACCTCCGTGTTTTTCATCAACCATTTTTCCCGCCCAGAAGGGCAGAATATTTTGAATAAGTTCCTGATGGACATCCGATTTGAGTTGATTTAGCGACATAGTTATTTTTTATTCCTGTTAATATTTTTCTCAGTGAAACTCTTTGAAGAACGTTTCGGGGGTTGCGATGGCGGGGAGTTTTACCACTAAACTTTATTCGGAAAACTGAACTTCCAGCATGACCAAATTTGAATGCGAAACATATAACCGCCGTTATTGTAAACCGCTTATCGATATTCTTCTTTGCTCCGTCAAAATGACAGTTTTAGTTTTTGTCGGTCTGCTCCAATGTTTTCACCTATCAAGTTTGAAATGTCCACAACAGCACCATGCTGAATAAACACTTCATAAAATCTCAACGGATTGTTGCCCCAATATATCATTGCACAAGCCATTGGTGCACCTTTGCCAATGTCTTGTCCATTCTCTAAAAAGCGAAGACGTGTGTCGTATAGGAAACAAATTGATTTAGCTTTTGTGAAAACATATTTTTTCCAATGTGCTGTATTTGCTGCAATGGGAACAAGTGCCAGCACTTCAGCATGATATTCCTCGTTAGCGTATGCACACCTGGCTAACCAACTTTTAATTGTCGTGCCTCTGTCCTTGTCAATGCCGTAAGGTGGATTTACATAAATGGCCGGAAAGTTCCAACTCTCTTTTAGTCCGTCCATTGGTAGCCGATATTCTGTCCGGGCATTAACAACAGAATACTCATTTGAACAAGGGTCTAAATCTATGTGTCCGCCAAATACTTCTTTAACTGCCTTCACATATTTGTGCGGCGTTCCCCAGCTTTGGCTAAAAGTATTTATCGTTCTTCCTGCACTCATTTATAGAATTGTTTTCCAATTTTTATTTTTCAATTCGTCTAACTCTGCCTGCAAAATGGTCAATGACTTTTTGTTTGGCGAAATCACATTAAACCACTTCTCTACTGGTTTAATATTGTCCTTAAAATACTTCAATAGAATTCTATCTGCCTCAATATTCATTTGAACTTTTGTGAACTGATTTTTCTTTTTTCCTTCTGTGTAGCTTGATAAAAATGTATCTCTTAGGAATTGAAACTCTGGTTCTGGTTTTAAGAGAAGTTTGTCAATGAAATCTGACAAACCCTGGTCGGTCAAGAATAAAAGCCAGTCGTAGGATTGAGCTAAAACCATTAATTCCTTTTGAAAGGATTCTTCACTAAAGCTCAACTCACCAGTCGAACTTTTTTTAATCCAGTTGCCGTGATTACTGACAACTCCAACTGTCAAAATAAATTTCCTCAACAATTCCTTGTCGGAAGAATAGATAACTTCTTCCATCAAGTCTACATAAGGTTTGATAATGTAAGTGCCGTCACTTTTATAAATGATGCCTTGCATTTCTCCTGACTCGGAACGGATTTTTTGAAGAGAAGAAGCCATCCTTGCAACATAAGCACCTTGCTTTGCTTTCTCAATTGTCTGTGGTCCTTTGGTCATGCCTTCCTCAACGCCAACTCTTTTGCACTCAAACATAGCATAAGGTTTTCTGCTCTGTTCGTAAATATGTAGTTCCAACTTTTCGCCAATGTCGGACTTAATGCTACACAAAAGAAAAGATGATTGCGATGTGGCAATAGTGCAAGCATTGCGGAGAATGCCATTGCTTAAAAGAATGTTTGACTTGCGTTCAAAACTAACTAAGTCAAAACCTGTTGCATCAAGTGCTTTCAGAATTACATTTGATGTAATTGATTTTTTGGATTTGTCAATGGTAAGAAACGAACTGCGCACTATTGGATGAAGCGAATACTCAACATTGTGAGTAATACTCGGATTGCCATATTCCGAAAGTCCTCGTTCAATGGAAATTTGATTGTTAAGTCCCCAAGTTTTAAGAAGGTAATAAGTTACAATTTCAACCAAAGTCCCCAATGCTCTCCCAGAGGCCTTTTTCGGGTCTTTGGTATGATTAAATACTTCGTCTGCTAATACTTTTTGAAGTTTATCTACTGATTCGTATGCCATATTTTTCTTTGTTCAAAGATATGTTTTTAGTCGATTCATTGTTCTTCTTTTACCTCTTGCCTGAGTTTCGAAAGATTATGGTTCATCTGTTTATATTTTATACGAGCAAGTCGCTTTTCATTTTTGTTACGAGTTACGAGCTGCGAGTTTCGGTATTGCGCAACCCGTAACACAAAACGCCTGATTAATCAACCAACTTGTTTCAATTGGAAGCATTTCTTTTCAGTGCCAGTTGTTCCGAATTCTCTATTACTTTTTTATCGGAAAGTGGATAGAACAGCATGCCCACGAAAGCCAGCACACAGCAAAGGGCTGGCATCAGACTGATCATGATGTGCTCGCCAAAAATAGTTTCCGAACTTTGTTGCGCCGCATTCGGGACATAATGGAACACCGCCAGAATCCATCCGCTCATGGCCGAACCAAAAGCCCAGCCTAGTTTTTGCGACATGGAAGAAGACGAGAAAATCAGCCCGGTGGCACGGCGACCGGTAAGTATTTCCTGATGGTCTACTATATCGGCAAACATCGACCACAGAAGCGGCAAAACATATCCGGCAAAAATGGAAATCATGAACTGGAAGATCAGGATCCAGGTGATGCTGTTCGGAATGAAATAGAAGCCTGTGCTCAGAATTCCTGCAATCAGCATGGCAATCATATAGGTTCTTTTCTTGCCGTATTTTCTGGCAATGGAAGGTGCGGCCATCACACCGATCAGATTGGCAGCCTGACCAACCAGGAAGTAAATCGTGGTCATATCCCAGCCGGTTCCCGCCATCCGATAGTTTACTTGCACGTAATCTCTGAAGAAGTAGATCGCAACGCTGTCGCGAACGGCATTAAAAAGCAAGGCAGCCAGTCCGGTTGCAACCAGGATCCACCACGGAGAATTGTGGAAAAGATTTTTCAAATCCTTCTTGATTGAAGCATCTTTTTCGCTCTCAATTTGTGTAACCCGCTCTTTTGTCCAGCTGAAACACAACAAAAACAGGATCACGCAGATCATTCCGATCGCACCGACACCCATTACCCAACCAACCGGAGAAGTACTTACCGAAGATTCAGTAGCTTTTGCAGCCTGTGCTACCGTCTGGTTTCCAAAGGTTTTGGAGAAAAAATCGATCAGTGGCTGCAGCAACATGAAGGTGATAAAGCTGCCGATAAATGCAAACGACATGCGGTAAGACGAAAGCGAATTGCGTTCAGTTGGATCGGAAGAAATAGCTCCGAGCAACGATGCATACGGTACATTGATCATCGAATACACGATCATCATCAGGGAGTAAGTCACGTAGGCATAAATTAATTTCCCGGTCTGACCGAAATCGGGCGCAAAGAAAGTGATAGCGCCCATAACCGCAAACGGGATGGCAAACCACAAAAGGTATGGGCGGTATTTTCCATAGCGGCTTTTGGTGCGGTCGCTGATAATTCCGACAAAAACATCAAAGAACGAGTCCCACAAACGGGCAACCAGGAACATGGTTCCGGCAGCAGCAGCCGTGATTCCAAGCACATCGGTATAAAAAAACAAGGAATACATGCCGAAAATCTTCCAGAACA
Organism: Prolixibacteraceae bacterium; assembly: GCA_025355875.1. Taxonomy (GTDB): domain Bacteria; phylum Bacteroidota; class Bacteroidia; order Bacteroidales; family Prolixibacteraceae; genus Aquipluma. The sequence goes on from JANXYV010000143.1 coordinate 28,496, forward strand.
TCGACGATGCAGCATCGCCAAATCCGTAACCGATTTTCTCTTTCAGGGTGATTTTTTCAGAAGCCATAGTATAAGTTTGAATTTAGTTAGTTTTTCAATTAAAGCGTTGCGGGTTACGGGTTCCATGTTACGGGAAGACAACCCCGAAACACGTAACCCGCAACTCGTATCTATTTCTTTCCGAGAATTTCCAGGTTTTTTGCAATTTGTTTTTTCAGCGTTTCAACCGAAGCTGCCGAGCGGTAGCCATCAGCTGGTGAGTTCAGGCAATAATCAACCAGTTTATCGACTGTTGAAGTGGCGACATGCATTCGGGTGTCCGACGAGGCGTAATACAGGAAAACGGTTCCGTCATCATCGGCAATCCAGCCATTGGTAAACAAAACATTCGAAACATCGCCAATACGTTCTTCTCCAATCGGGCCCATCAAATGGCCTGCAGGTTCGGCGATCAGTTTCGACGGATCTTTCAAATCAGTCATGTATAAATAAATCACGTATCGAAGTCCGGCAGCACAACCTCGAACGCCATGGGCCAGGTGCAGCCAGCCTTTTGAGGTTTTGATCGGGTGCGGTCCCTCGCCGTTTTTCACTTCCTTAATGGTATGATAGTATCTGAAATTGATGATTTCTTCTTCTTTCACTTCGGCATTGGTCATGTCATCAATCAATGCCCAGCCAATTCCACCGCCACTTCCGGCATCGATAAAGCCATCCTGCGGACGGGTATATAAAGCATATTTTCCGTCGATGAATTCAGGATGAAGAACCACATTACGCTGCTGGCTTTTGGTTTTCAAATCCGGAAGGCGTTCCCAGCTTTGAAGGTCGTTGGTGCGAACGATTCCCGCCGCTGCCACTGCTGAAGAAAGATCACCCGGTGCAGCATTCGGATCTTTGCGCTCGGAACAGAAAACACCGTAAATCCAGCCATCTTCGTGGGCAGTCAGGCGCATATCGTACACATTGGTATCCAGAATTTCGGTTTCAGGAATGGTCACCGGGAAATCCCAAAAACGGAAGTTGTCGACTCCATTCGGACTTTCGGCAATCGCGAAGAACGATTTGCGGTCGACGCCTTCGACCCGGACTACCAAAAAGTATTTTCCATTCCACTTGATGGCACCGGAGTTCATCGTGGCATTCATCCCGATGCGTTCCATCAGGAAAGGATTTGTTTTTTCATCCAAATCGTACCGCCAGATGACCGGCGTATGGGCCGCTGTTAAAATCGGATATTTATAACGGTCGAATACCCCGTTGCTTTCTTTAACTTTCTTATTTTTAGCCGACAACAGTTCTTCGTGCTTCTCAAACAGTTCGATTACTTTCTTTTTAAATTTTGCTTTCATTGCTATTTCGTTTTTTAATAGTGTCATTTCATTCAATTCATCGAATACTTAATGATACAAAGTAATAAAAAAACCAATTGCAAGAATAATCCTTTTTGAACAAAAGCTGATGCAATCCGAGAATTCTTATACATGCAAAGATTCCAATCTCAGTAAATGTCTATAAAAGACTTAGTGCTTCTATTTAATGATAAAAAAGACAATGACTTTTATGAAAAGGAGACTATTGAAAAAGAATCATCTATCATAAATTCTTTAATGGTTGATTCTTTAAAAAGTTTCTAAAGTACGCAAAAAAGAAAGTGCCTGAAAACAGGCACTTTCTTTTTGAGCGGGAGACTAGATTCCCCGCCTGACAAGCCTTCTGGCGGGCAGGGAACTTGCAACCCTAATCTTGGAAGGCTAATCCAGGATTTTTTAAACTGAAATATTGATAGACTGGAAGAAAACAAAGAAGCACCAGTTTCCTGATGCTTTTTGAGCGGGAGACGAGATTCAAACTCGCGACCCTTAGCTTGGAAGGCTAATGCTCTATCGACTGAGCTACTCCCGCAGAACGAAGATTAGAATCTCGAATATTTGAGGATTAGAATTCACTCTAATCTTCAACATTCTACCATTCCAATATTCCGGTGTTGTGGGGAGAGCAGGATTCGAACCTACGAAGGCGTACGCCAGCAGAGTTACAGTCTGCCCCAGTTGGCCACTTTGGTATCTCCCCAATACAATATTAGAATCTTGAATATTAGAATATTAGAATCTTCCTGTTTGGGCGTTAGGTGAAAAGAACTTTTCATTCTAACATTTAAGATTCTACCATTCCAACATTCCAAAGAGCCGAATCACAGATTCGAACTGTGGACCCCGAGATTACAAATCACGTGCTCTGGCCAACTGAGCTAATTCGGCAATATGTCAAACCGTTAAATAACGGCAAAAAATGTCATAAAAAGTGGGTAAGCTACCTGTATCGCACCGCTCAACCATTCACCCTTGCTGCCTTCCGACCCTGGGGGAATTCAACGGGAGCTAGTCGTACAGGACTTACCCGGC
>JANXYV010000194.1 GCA_025355875.1 Prolixibacteraceae bacterium
CTCGGATTACGATATCCTGGTTGTTCTATCGAAAGATTACACCGCCAGGGATGAAAACCAAATTTATGATATCTGTTACGATATCAACCTGAAATACAACATCATCATTGATGTTCATCTGATTTCGGAAAAAGAACTTCATACAATTAAAGGTAAACAGCCAATATTTACCAATGCAATTAAATCCGGAATTTACGCATGAGCCTCGAAGAAAATGAACGAAAAGAGCTGATCAGATACAGGCTTCAAGAGGCAACAGAAACCATTGCCGACGTTAAGCTTTTGATTGAAAACGACCGGTTACGGGCAGCCGTAAACCGTATTTATTATGGAATGTTCTATTCACTTCTGGCACTCGGATTAGCCTACCAGTTTGAAACTTCAAAACACCAACAGTTGCTTGGTTGGTTCAATAAGAATTTTATTCACGAAGGATTGATTAATCAGAAATTTGGAAAAATCATAAACAAGGCTTCAAACAGAAGGACTCAGGGAGATTATGAATCACATGTTGATTTCGACAAGGAAGTTATTCTCGAGATGTTCGGCGAAATGCAAGATTTTATCTCAGAAATTGAACGTTTTTTACACCAGCAATAATATCTTTTCGTGAGTAGATTTATATTTTCTATACTCGTAATTTCATTCACCGGGCTTCTCTTCTGTACCCAACCCTCACCCAATATCCAACTCCAATCGGGCGATCTGTTGTTTCGCGAAGCAAGTTCTGAAAACATTTCAGAAGCCATTGATCAGGTGACCCAGACTTCCGGAGAAACCCATTTTTCGCATGTGGGAATGGTTGAAGAAACGGATGGCGGCACAATGGTTTTGCATGCCAGTCCGGAAGGCGGAACCTGCATGATACCACTTAAGGAATTTTTGCATCCTAAAGGCGATTCTGTGAAAGTGATCGCTTACCGGCTAAAAGATGAATGGCAAAAAACTATTCCGGAAGCCATCCGGAAAGCCCATCAAATGCTGGGGAAACCATATAATTTCAGCTATATTTTATCGGACACTGCTCATTACTGCTCCGAATTTATTTACCTGGCTTTTGCTGCCGACTCAGTCTTTAAACTCGAACCAATGACTTTCAAAGATCCAAAAACCGGGAGCTTTCCTCAAGCTTGGATTGAATATTATCAAAAAATGGGACTGGAAATTCCGGAAGGAAAACCGGGCTGTAACCCAAATGGATTGGCAGCTTCAGACAAACTTGAGCGATTGCGGAAAATCGAGTAAAAACTCTTTGATCCAGTCATCCTGCACTTGTTTCAGGATCTCACTTTTAATATCAGATCCCGAAACAAGTTCGGGATGACTCTGTACACAAAATCAATTATTAAATCAAATTCGCTTTTCTTGCCTTCCTCTCATTGTATCGTGCTGAAACATACAATGCCGCCGCCGCCGTGTAGAAATAGAAAACCATCTGAACCATCAATTGGAGGTATTCGTGGTGGATCGACTCCATGTCAACTCCCATGGTACGAACGCGCAAATAGGCCGGAATCATAATTGTGGACGGGAAAAGATGTGCCAGATTGTAAAGGAATGGTGGAATAGACGAGGTCGGCCATGAAACGCCGCTCAGGAAAATTACAATCGGCGACAGGAAAACCATGAACATGATGGACGATTCTCGCCGTTTGAAAAGGACCGAACAGGTGATCCCCATAAAAATGACTGACAACAAAAACGGCAAGGTCAGCATCAAAACCGTCAAATAGCTACCTTGATTAGGATAATTAAACCAGTAATGCAGCCAGACCATGGTCAGCACGCTGTTCACCGCATAAACGGTTAGGTACGACAGGGTTTTTCCAAACAGAATCGGCAGAACTCCGCCTTTTTTCAGAGCCACCGGAACAAAGAAACTGTCCTGTTTCTTTTCCCTGGCAGTTCCGCCAAGCATCCCGATGCCAATCAGCAAAGTTTGTTGCAGAATGATGATGATGATTCCCGGCATCATGGCCGAACCATAACCCGACGAAGGATTGAACCAGTAGTGAATATCTGCTGACAAAGGATCGCGCTGCTGAGCTGCTTGATTATACGTTTTTCCTTCCATCATCAGTTTTTTGATTTCAACCCCGGCAGAAAATGTGCCCACCGTTTTAACTGATCCACTTAATAGCTGGCGATAAATCTGGAAATAACTACCATCGGCAAACACCGATACATTCGATTGTTTTCCGTTCAAAATATCCTTCTCAAAATCCTGCGGTATCACCACAATTCCACCCGAATTTCCTTCAAAGAAATCGTCTTTTGCCTCATCCAGACTATATGCAACCCTATTGATTTCGATTTGTTCAGCTCCTTGCAGCATTTTGAAGAGTTGATGGCTCGTGTTTGAGCGATCAAGATCAACAATGGTTGTTTTCAGTTCCCGAACCACTTCATTTTTGTAGGCAATGGCATAAATGATCGGATAGATCATCAAGGCACCAACCAAAATCAGGATGGCTCCGCTGTCTTTGCGTATGTCCCTGAATTCGTGGCGATAATACTGCCCCGTCATTTCAATGCCTTTGCGCAAGCCTCCCCCAACCCCTCCAAGGGAGGGGCGAAAAAACCGAAGGCAATTTGTCGTAATTTTAGATATATAGTTCATTGATTCTTTTTTAAGCCCTCCCTTTCGGGGAGGGTTTGGGAGGGGCTTATTTCATACCTTTCCCCAATATCTTTCCTCTTTCAGCAATCGTTTTAAACGCGGGAAAAAACTCCATGCAAGAAAAATGAAGAACAAAAAGATCGCCATCGGCAACAGGGCATGAACCACTGCTTCGCCACGAATGGCCTGCGAAATAAAAATTTTCACCCAATGCGTAAACGGGAAAAGGTATGAAAATACCTTGGCAACTTCAGGCATGGCAAACTGAGGAAAGGTCAATCCTGAGAAAGTCAAAGCCATCATGGCATAGGCACTTGCCAGTGAAAGTGCCAACCGCAGATTGGCGGTGACCGAAATCAGCAGCACAGCAATCATCTGGTAGGTAAAAATCAGAGCCAACTCTCCCAAAACAATAAAAAGAAAACTTCCTTCAAGCGGCGTCCCCATTCGGACGAACAAAACCACATTCATCACGACCGCATCGATTGCCAGTAAAATGGTATATGGGAAAAGTTTCCCTGCAAGTCCTATGATGAGACTGTCACCTGAATATTCCAGCCATTCAGTGCCGGTTCCTTCACGCACTTCGGTACCCACAGCGAAAACATTTGAAAGCAGTGTGAAAATCACGATTATCAATGGTAAAAGTGCGCTAAGCAAAAAGTACGAATAATTTCCATATGGATTGAACAGAATGTGCTGTTGAAGCCTTACCGGCTGCACCTTTGCTTTCGCTCTTTGCTCAGGTAAATCACTTTTCATAGCCACTTGCAGTTTAATTCCTCCTGAAAGCGTTGCAAGCGATTTATATATTCCCTTTTGCAGGTAGCCGCCTTTCAAAATATTGGTATTGTTGATGAATACGGGAATTTTCTGACTGCCACCTTTCATAATATCCTTTTCAGTTCCTTCTGGAATCACCACGATGGCATCCAGTTTTCCCTGTTCCATTTGCTGGTATGCCTCTTCCTGATTGGGGAAATGCATGGCTATTGCGGCTTCAGGAGTTGCATCAATCCAGAGGGCGATTTTTCGGGATAAAGGTGTTTGATCCAGATCGACGATACCAACCGGAAGATTTCGTGGAACTCCATCCGCAAAAATCGACAGCAGAATCACAAAAGAGATAAGCGGTCCGATCAGCGTGGTGAACAGGTAAATGGTTGAGCCAGACATTCGGTCGATCTCCCGAAGAAAAACCCTGAAAAACGGGTTCTCCCTGAAAAACCATTCGCTATTCTTAACTTTAGTCGTTGCTATATTTTGTTTCTTCTTCATTAAACTCCTTTCGATAGATTCTGAACCCCTCTAAAAATCAATGGTCAAGTCATCCTGAACTTGTTTCAGGATCTCTACGGTCTTAATTACGGACCCCGAAATAAATTCGGGGTGACGAGTTTCGCGAACTATTATTTAAACTGCTTCCAATCTACCAGGACGCTCATTCCTGGGCGAAGTCCTTCGATTGTTGATGCTGGGATTGCATGAATTTCAAATGATTTCATATCGAACCCTCCAGAACTTTTGGTAGCAGTCCAGGTCGCAAAATCGGCCAACGGACTGATGTAATTTACTTTCAGAACCACTACTTTATTTCCGAGTGCCGGAATGGTCACTTTGATCTCGCTGCCCATTCTGATATCAGCCATCAGGTCTTCGCGGATGTATAATGTGGCCCAGCAATCTTTCAGGTCAACTAAAGTGATGACCGGATAACCTGTCGGAACCAGCTCTCCCTGTTCTGAAACAATGTTGGCAACTTCTCCTGAAGCCTGGGCTTTCACCTGAGTTTCGGCAAGGTATGCTTCCACTTCCCTGATTCCGCCTTCAGCCTGGTTCACCAGTTCCTGTGCCGAGCGTTTATCTTCGAATCGGGCACCTTTTACGGCCTTTTCCCATTGTGCTTTGGCCGCATCTGCAGTTTCCCTGCCAGCTTTGCTCTGTGTTTCGGCTTCATCTCTTTTCTGTTCCGAAACGACTCCGTCTTTATAAAGATTTTCAACCCGTTGAAACGTTTTTTCATACAATCGGGCAGCAGCTTCAGCTTTTACATACATATTGTAGGCAGCCGAGATATCTTCGGTCTGTGCACCATTCTGGGCTTTCAGGCTTTGTGCCCGGGCGGCATTCCGGAGTGCAGTAACCTGCATCAGTTTGGCATCAATTTCAGGACTTGAGATGGAAAACAGGAAATCACCTTTGGCTACCTGTTGACCTCGCTTTACTGCAATAGTGTCAATTCGTCCCGGAATCTTTGATGCAACCCTGAATTGAGTGGCTTCAATTTCACCCTGAACTTCAAGTGGCAAAGGACGTGTAATGAGCCATGTGGTATAAAGTAGGAAAATCAGCAAGCCGATAAAAAAAAGCCCGATAATAAAATTTCTTGTTTTGTTCATTGTATTTTAAATTGAATATTTCTTAAAACGTTTCAGTAATAACCTGTTTGCCTGACTGGTAAGCGATAAACATTTCAGGATTTCCACAAACCTGAAGCAAAGTTGCCAGTGTGACATCGTAATTGTACATTGCCTGCAACCGGTCAATTTTGACTTTAGCCAGCATCAGATTTGCATCAACCAGCTCGGTTGAGGTGGATAATCCCTCATGGAAAGCTTTATCGCGGCTGTCCACATAGGTTTTGGCGAACTCGAGCGTTTTGTCAAGCTCTTCGAGTTGTTCCACCTGCATTCTGAGTTGCTGGTGCAGTTTCCTGATCACTGTTTTGATGTCTTCTTCGGCTTTGAGTCCGGCTTGTTCCACCTGGTCTTCCTTAAATTCGGCCGACTGAAGTTTACGATGACGGGCATTCCCTTCAAAAACCGACCAGTTCAATCCCACGCCAACCATCCATTGTGGAACATAGGGTGATAAGTTGTAATTCACCACATCGTAGGTGCCGGTAAGCGCAACGGTTGGCAGGTAATTGCTTTTTTCAAGTTTCACCCCGGTGGCAGCCAGTTCTTTTTTTGAGTCAACCTGCTGCAACTGCGGATTATGTTGCATCGCCATATCGACAAAGTAATTCTCATCTTCAATGCTTTTCAGGATAAACAAGCTGCTTGCCGGTGCAAGATTGCTGCTGTCACCAATAGCCATGGTGTTCTGAAGCGCGCGCTCAATGATGGCCGCTTCACGATTGGCCTTTTTCAGTTCTCGTTCAGCATCCGAACTGGCAGCCTGTGCATGCAAGAATTCAACTTTTGCAATTTGGCCTTGTTCACTCAATTTCTCCGAATCAAAAAGGTGTTTTTTCATGGCGTCTGCCACCTGAGCGCGGACTTTACAGGCCTGCCCGGCCAAAACCAGTCCATAATAATGGGTAACCAATTCACTCATCAGTTCACCTTCTTTTTGTTTCTGATGCAACCCGGCTTCTTCGACATAAATCCGGGATGCTTTATTGGCGGCATTGATTTTTCCTCCGGTATAAATTGGCCAGACCACATTGGCATTCACGGCAGCAAACTGATCTTCCTGAATCATTTGGTTCCAATTGGCCGCATTGATTGTAGCCTGGGCATCCTGAAGTTTTCCGCGAACCACCTGGGTGCTGATCTTGTCAGGCAATACAGGCATGGCACCTGAAGTCCCGGGATCAGGATTCGGTACTCCGGAAAAATTGCCGTATTTTCCAACCGCTTCGTAGAGCGGATTGATCGCATCACGCACCGGAGTGAGGTCGAGGGTAACCGGATCGGCCATCTGAACCGCAGTTGCTGTGACAAAAACCCTGGGTGCACGAAGTCCTGAGGCAGCTTTCTGATCAGCTTCTTTTTCCTGAACTTCAAACCCTGCCTGCTTTAATACATGACTGTTTGCATTCATATATTCATAGGCTTTGGCAAATGTCATCGGTATCGAATTCTGATTTTGGGCTGAAACCTGGAAAGTCAGCAAAATAAGGAAGGAACTTAACCCTAACTGTTTCATTTGGTTCATCATTGTTTAAATTCTGCCGCAAAGGAAGCTAACTTATTAGAATGAAATAGTATTCTGGTCGATTAATTTAATTTGATCTGCCTGATTTAAACTTGATTTAATATTTATCACATTTCATTTTTGATCCGGATCTAGCTTCCTAAAATAAACAGTTATTGTATCTTTCGATTAAATTTACAAACATGCAATTCAGAAAGGAACAACAGAGTGCTTACCTCAAAGCCGCAGCCATCTGCAGCCAGTCGGAAAAATGCCGGACTGACATTCTGGAAAAACTCAAATCCTGGGGACTTTCATCCGATGAGGTGATTCCGGTAATTGACCGTTTAGTTTCAGAAAAATACCTCGACGATGAGCGGTTCGCACGGGCCTATGTCAAAGACAAATTCAGGTTTAATCGTTGGGGGAAGCAGAAAATTACTTTCATGTTGCGGGCAAAAGGAATTTCTGCTGAAGTAATTGAACTTGCACTCAGTGAAATTGAAGATTCGGATTACTCTGAGGATCTCCGGAAATTAATTCAGGATAAAGCAAAAACAATCAAAGCCAAAGACAAGTACGATAAACGAAACAAACTCATGCGTTTTGCACTGGGCAGAGGATTCGAATCAGCCCAGATTTATGCAGCTTTAAAGGAATCAGACATTTAAAATATCCATTCTGGTGTGGTAGGTTTTTCATTGAAATTACCACTTCATTCTGAAAAAGTTTTCTAATTTTATCCGTCCTAAAAACAAGGAAACTATAATTTATAAACCAACTAATTTCTACCAATATGATGAATCGTAAATTACGCATGGGAATGGTTGGTGGTGGCAGCGATGCTTTCATCGGAGCCATTCACCGGCTTGCAGCTTTTATGGACGGACAAATTGAACTGGTTTGCGGCTGCTTCAGTGTCAATCCTGAAATTTCACTTTCCTCCGGAAAATCCTATTACCTTCCTGATAACCGGGTTTATAAAACTTACCAGGAAATGTTTGAAAACGAAGTCAAATTGCCGGAAGGCGATCGAATGGATTTTGTGACCATCGTCACTCCGAATTTCGCCCATTTTGGCCCTGCCATGATGGCTCTTGAAAACGGTTTCAACGTAGTCATTGACAAACCAATCACTTTCACCCTCGATGAAGCGCTTCAACTTCAGACCAAACTTCAGGAAACTGGCTTGTTACTGGCTCTCACTCATACCTACTCCGGATATCCGGCCGTCAAACATGCTAAACAAATGGTTGCTGAAGGTCAGTTGGGCAAAATCCGTAAAATCTTTGTGGAATATCCGCAAGGTTGGCTCTCTTCCAAACTGGAAGACTCCGGAAATCCTCAGGCTTCCTGGCGGACCGACCCAAAACGCTCCGGAAAAGCCGGTGCCATGGGCGATATCGGAACACATGCACACCACCTGGCTGAATACATCACCGGGCTGAGAACGACTTCCCTGTGTGCCGAGCTGAACATTTTCGTTCCCGGACGTTTGCTGGATGACGACGGTGCTGTTTTACTTCGTTTCGACAATGGAGCAAAAGGAGTTTTGGTGGCTACCCAAATTGCAGCCGGCGAAGAGAATGCAATAAAAATTCGCGTGTATGGCGACAAAGGTGGTCTGGAATGGGCACAGCACGAGCCAAATACCCTGATTGCAAAATGGGCATCGAAAACTACCGAAATTTATCGTGTCGGCACTTCAATGGGAGTCGCCGCCGCTGCCAATACTCGCACTCCGGGAGGACATCCGGAAGGATATCTGGAAGCGTTCGCCAATATTTACCGCAATTTCTCGTTTACACTTCGCGCAAAAATGAATGGTGAACAACCAAAACCCGAATGGCTCGATTTTCCGGGAGTTGAAGACGGAATCCGTGGCATGCAGTTCATCGATGCAGTCGTCGAAGCCGGATACAATGACAATGTAAAATGGGTGTCCTTCGGGTAGTTCCAGATTCAAAATTCCAAGTTTCAAGTTTCGGGCGCCATGTCCTCCCATGAAATAAGGTGACAAGAAGTTTAGTTGATAACTTTTAAATTTCGCTTTATTATGGGAAGTAAAATTAGAAAAGTTAGGCATTTTAGCACGGAGTTTAAAAGAGAAAAAGTCAAGCAAATTGACGAAG
>JANXYV010000209.1 GCA_025355875.1 Prolixibacteraceae bacterium
TTGGTCAATGATGATTATCTTGTAAGGGTATATAGGGGGTAACCCAAGTATTAACTCACAACCGGATTATCGGGAAAAATTAACAGAAAATATCGACTATGAAATTGGAAATCAACAATTTATCAACCGTTCAAAAGACGGCAGTGATGGGGTGTTCACCCGTAGACGAAAATTACCGATCAAAACGATAATCTTTCTTGTGCTCAAGTTTAAAAGTTCCATACAGCGCGAGTTGGATCGCTTTTACAAAGAAGTGATGCAAAACGACTTCAACATCAGGGAGGTAACCAAAGGAGCCTTCACTCAGGCAAGAGCAAAATTAAATCCATGGGCATTTAAGCGGTTAAATGAAGTTGCTGTCAATTCGTTTTACCAGGGAGCAGAATACTATGTGTGGCACAAGATGCGTTTGCTTGCCGTTGATGGCACCCGGCTTGTTTTACCCAACCATCCTACTGTAGCCGAAGAGTTTGGCGTTCACCAGTTTGGGCCAAAGGCCGACAGCCCACGCTCCTTGGCTATGGGTTCGTTGCTTTACGATGTTTTGAACCTGGTAACGCTCGATTCTCAAATCGCGCCTTACGCATCGAGCGAGCGGGATTTGCTGATGCAACATCTGGATCAGGTCAAACAAGGCGATTTGTTGCTGCTCGACCGTGGCTATCCCTGTTTATGGTTGCTTTTTTTGATGAAAGCCAAGGGCATCGAGTTTTGTGTCCGCCTGAAAGAGGATTGGTGGCTCAAGGTCAAAGACTTTTCTGAAAGTTCTGAAAAAGAACGTATTGTTACTTTTTCGTTACCAAAGAAAGACAGGTCAAAGCTCAAGGATTTTCCACAAATGCTTGATACTGAAATAGCCTGCAGGCTGATCAAAATCGAACTTGAAAACGGTGAAAAGGAAGTGCTTTGTACCTCACTGACAGATGACAAAACATACCTGTACGACGAGTTTGAACAACTTTACCATTACCGCTGGAACGAAGAAGAAGCTTACAAATTATTGAAAAGCCGAATAGAGCTGGAAGATTTTTCAGGCAAAACAGCCAAGGCAGTTAAACAAGATTTCCATGCAAAAGTATTCCTGATGACCCTCTGTGCAGCTTATGCACATCCCATAGAAGAAAAGGTTATTAAGGAATACAAGGCAGACCAGAACCGGAAGCACGACCAGAAGATCAACCGTACCAATGCTCTGGCAACAACAATGGATATACTGGTGCCAGCCTTTTTTCGAAAAGAATATAAAGCGGCACTGGAAGCCTTTGATCAACTGGTGGAAAAAACAAGGGAAATAGTCAGGCCGGGACGGAGTAATCCGAGGATTAAAAAACCAAAGAAGCCTTACTCCATGAATTACAAACGATTATGAATAATCACTAACTAAACGACATTGGATCAGGTTTTCGCATTTGAAAGCAAATTTCTGAACGTACAGAAAATGTGACGGAATTTCGACTCAAAAATTTTCATTTTTCAAACTGCTGAAGTTTCTGAAAAATAAATTGACAGATCATCTGTTTCCTCTTTCTTTTTTCAATACTGTATAGCAGATAAAAATCATTGGTATTTGGAAAAAATGTTTCTAAATATGTACCTCCATTAAAATTAAAAATTGAACTTATGAATTTATTAACTGCTCAGGATTTTATGAATCGTGAATCCCGGTATGGAGCTCAGAATTATCACCCGCTACCGGTTGTTTTGGAACGAGGCGAAGGCATTTTTGTTTGGGATGTTGAAGGACGTAAATATTTCGATTTCCTATCGGCATATTCAGCAGTAAATCAAGGTCATTGCCATCCGAAAATTGTAAAGGCCATGACTGATCAGGCACAGAAACTTGCTTTGACTTCCCGGGCCTTTTATAATAATGTGCTGGGCGAATGGGAAGAATATATGACCAAGCTGTTTGGTTACGACAAAATGTTGCCGATGAATTCGGGCGCCGAAGCTGACGAGACAGCTTTAAAACTGGTTCGGAAATGGGGTTACAAAGTGAAAGGCATACCAAAAACAGAAGCAAAAATCATAGTTTGCAACGGAAATTTTCATGGGCGCACGATCACCATCATATCGATGTCGTCCGATCCGGATTCATACAACGACTACGGACCGTACACTCCCGGATTTATTAATATTCCGTACAATGATATCAAAGCTTTAGAAAAGGCACTTGAAGATCCTAATGTAGCTGGCTTCCTGGTTGAACCAATTCAGGCCGAAGCAGGAGTTTATGTTCCTAAAGATGGTTTTTTGAGGAAAGCATTCGATTTGTGTAAAAAACATAATGTTCTGTTTGTTGCCGATGAAGTTCAGACGGGACTGGCCCGGACCGGAAAGATGCTGGCCTGCGATCATGAAGATGTCCGACCCGACATCCTGGTGTTAGGCAAAGCCATTTCAGGAGGTATGTTACCTGTTTCATGCGTTCTGGCCGACGATGAAATTATGCTGACCATCAAACCCGGTGAACACGGATCTACCTATGGAGGAAACCCCATCGCAGCAAAAGTGGCCATCGCTGCAATGAATGTCATTCTTGATGAAAATCTGGTCGATAACTCAGAAAGGATGGGAAAAATATTCAGGAAACGGTTGAATTCAATTGATTCGAAACTGATTGAACTGGTTCGTGGAAAAGGATTGCTCAATGCCGTGGTAATTAAGTCAATCAATAACATTTCTGCCTGGGATGTATGCATTACACTGAAAAACAATGGTTTATTAGCAAAACCTACTCATGAACACATTATCCGTTTCACACCTCCGCTGGTTATCAAAGAAGAGCAACTCAATGAAGCCCTTGACATTATTGAAAAAACCTTTGCCGAATTAGGAGTGTAAGTTTCTTCGAAAATGAGCTTGAGCATAAGGCCATAAAAAGTATCTGCAGAATTGCAAATGCCTTTTTTGGCCTTTCTGCTTTTCATAAAACCTAAAACCAGTTGGTCGAATGATTTTTTTTCCAACAAGCAACTTTTTTCATAATATTAGAGTCTGTATCTTTGAAACTAAATGCGCATTTCAGCGTTAATTTTCAAGTGGATACGCAAGAAGACTCAATCTGATGACTCCTTTTCGAAAAAAAACATACAAACATCTGGCAATTATTGTCTTAGCAATAATATTGGCTACTTTAACAGTAGTTTGTGTGCTGTATTTTGAGGCTCAAATTTACCTGAATAAGAACCTTTCGGAGTTGGTTTCAAAAAAGTCGAAAGGAAAATATGAATTATCATTCGAAAACCTGAAAATCAATTTCAACGATTGGGGATTCGAAATCGATCAGGTTTCCTTTCATCCTTCCGATTCCATTTTAAAAATCCTGCCCCGTTTGAACCCCGATAAGCGATTTTATTCATTTTCATCGCCGAATATCAGGTTCAGTGGAATCAGGTTCTTTAAGCTCTTGTTTTACAAAAATCTTGAAATCGGCGAAATATTAATCAGCCAGCCTGAATTGAACATTCATGGACAAAATTCGGATCAGGACAAAAAGGAAAATGACAACATAAGCAAACTTATTCTACAGCTTAAACCACTGGTAACCAAAACATTCAAATCAATTAAAATTGACAAGATTGAATTGGCAAATGCCAGTTTTGATTTTTACAGCTTGTTGGGCGAGACCCGGAAACTTGCCAATGCCGAGAATATTACGATTGGCATTCTGGATTTTTATACAGATTCGCTCCTTCTGCCCGACCCAAACCGGATGTTCGATGCCAAAGACATTTATTTCCGAATGCAAAACTATCAGAATAAGCTGGGGGACAGCATTCATAGCCTTTATGCCGAATACGTGACTTTCTCACTGAAAAACTCACAAATTGAATCCAAAAACCTTGAATTGAGACCTAATAATGATTCCATTTCAATGAAAGACCGGTATCAAATCATTGTTCCCGAACTGAAAATTTCCTGCCGAAACATCCGGGATCTGTATCTCAATAATACAATACCCATAGATTCGCTGATCCTGAGAAGGGCTGTTATCAGATATTGGCCGGCATCAAAAAGCCCGAAATCGTCTACAGATTCAAAACCGGGATTTAATTTGTACGAGTTAATGAAAAACGAAATTTCGAGTCTTCATATTCAGGACTTCAGGCTTCGGGATGCAAAGCTGAT
This sequence comes from Prolixibacteraceae bacterium, assembly GCA_025355875.1. GTDB lineage: Bacteria > Bacteroidota > Bacteroidia > Bacteroidales > Prolixibacteraceae > Aquipluma. The sequence goes on from JANXYV010000209.1 coordinate 4,132, forward strand.
GCTCTATAAAAACCAAAAAGACACGAGTTGCCAGCAGGTACTGAAAAATATAAACCTGAACCTGAAGGATTTTCAACTGGATTCAATATCAAACCAGGATACCAGTCGTATTTTTTATTCAAAAAACATCGATTTGTCGGCAAAGTCCTATGAATTGATTCTGGGTGATAATATTCACCGGATTATGGTCAAATCGCTTGACCTTTTCACTCAACGAAAGTCAATCCTTTTCCGGAATATTCAAATAAGTCCGAGCTCAACCTCGAATAAAGAGTTCAGGCAAAGGAATACCATTGAGGCCATTTGTGACAGCGTCCGGCTCGACCAGTTTGATTTTAAACGTGCCTATCATCAAAAACGGTTTGCTTTTCAAAAGGTGAACCTTTTCAATCCGGAAGTCAGACTCACCCAGAATGAAATAGCTGAAGAAAAAGTAACGCCTGAAAATCTAAGCTTTGCGTACCGTTTGATTTCAAGATATGCACTTGGTATTTATTCTGATCAGGTGACGGTTCAAAAAGGTAAAATACAATTGATAAATAAAACCGGATTGATGCAAACCGGGCATATTGAGTCGATGGTAAAACTTCAACTAACCGGATTTGCATTGGACGAAATAAGTGCCCGCCGAAGCGATCGCCTGTTTTTTGCCAATCAGATTGAGTTGAATTTCAGCAAGTATCAGATGCAGCTGGTCGATCAATTGCACAAACTTTCCATCGAGTCGTTTAACTTGTCGACCCGGAAAAAACTGGTAACTCTGCAAAACCTTCACTTATTCCCGGTTTCAACCGAAAATATAGAGGCAATCCTGAAGAAATATAATCGTTCACAACTATACGAATTTACAATTCCTGAATTGAGTTTGACAAACGCTGATTTTCATGAGGCGTTCTTCAACAAAAAGTTATCGGTCGACACTTTAAATATTAAAGCACCTCAAATTTACTACGAAAATTTTGCTTTGTTAAAAGCGGAAAAACCCAAGGCTGATTTTGAAGATTTATTCCTGTTGTTGTCTAATTATCTGTCAGACATACGTATAGAGAAAGTTGAAATTCCGGATGGAACCATTCGCCTGGTTAACCACAGCCGAAAAGATAAAACCATTTCGCTCGACAACCATTTCTCATTAGGTTTGGAAAACATGCTGATCAATCAGGAACAATTTGGTAAAAAGAAGCTGCTCTTTTCCGAATTTGTCAACTTGTCGGTTCGAGACCATGTGATCCAGCTCTCGGATAATGTTCATGTTTTAAAAGCCAGCGAAATCGGATTTTCGACCAAAACCAGGGAAGTATTTGCCACCAATGCAAGGCTTTATCCTGAGACCAATAGCCCAAACCTCTCGTCAATCAAGTGGAATATTCAGGTTTCAATTCCTGAAATAAGGATTAAAGGAATAAACATTGAAGAATTGTATTTCGATCATAAAGTTGACGTTGACAACATGCTCATAAATGCGCCTCAAATTAAACTCTACCAGAAACATAAAAATGTCAATACCACCGATTTGAAAGATATGAATTTCCCATTACCGAAAGAAATTGAATCCATTGCCGTTCGACAGTTCAAATTGAACGACGGCTCCTTGAAAGTTTTTTCGGAATTGGGGATTCAACCCTATTTGTTGATGCAATCAGACCTGAATTTGTCGGGCAAAAACATATTTATACAGAATATTCTTGAGGGTCAAAAGCCTGATTTTACGGATGGGGATTATCATTTTCAAATGATTCAGTTTAAGTTTATGCCCAAAGATAAGAATCAGCAGTTTGGCATTGATGAGCTTAATTTTTCAACCGCCGACAAACAGATTCAGGCCAAACAACTTACTGTACGACCTAAGTCGAAAAGCAATACACAGGATCAGTTTGAGTTGAAAATTCCGAGTCTGGTTATGAATGGCCTGGATATGAATAAAGCTTATCGGGATGATCAATTACTGTTTGAATCAATTCAAATTAACCAGCCTGTCTTTCAGTTTCAAAATAACTCAAAAGATTCAGTGAGATTTGATCCTTTCAAATTGAATCTCTACTCTCATTTCGAAACCTTTACCAATGTTTTTGCCTCTAAACAATTGACAGTTAAGGATGCTGATATTTCAATTTTCAAAAACGGGAAGAAGACTTTCAGTGAAAAGATAACTTTCGATCTCAACAATTTGAGGATTGACAGCAAACCCTCAAAAGGGTTCATGTATTCGGAGGATTTCTCGTTTCAGATACCTGAATTGAAAAGAAGGAATAAACTCTATGAATATAGAATTGGGGAGATTTTCTATTCTTTAGAAAGTAATCGGTTTATTGCCAGGGATATTCGGATAAATCCCAATTTCACCAAGGAAATGCATCAAAAACAGGTTGGTTTTCAATCCGATTATTTTGAAGGAAAAATTGATTCGGTGTATATTGAACAACCAAATATCAGCAGATGGTTCGATAAAGAAGAATTGGTTGGAAAAATGGGATCAATAAATGGATTAAATTTGAAAATATACCGTGACAAACGCATTCCTTTCAACGAAAAAAAGCGACCTGAAATGTTTCAGGATTTAATTAAAACGGCCGGCCATCCTTTTAAACTTGATTCATTTAAACTGGTCAATTCTCATGTCACTTATGCTGAACAGCCCGTCATTGGAGACTCTGAAGGAAAAATCAGGTTCTCTGGAATCCAGGCCAGGATCATTCCATTTACCAATATGAAATCAACTTCAGGCAAAATCCCCGATTTTCACATTGATGCAACGGCCACCATCATGGATTCGTGCCAGGTGACGACACATATGGATTTTGCGATGAATGATCCGATGAATTCATTCACAGTCAGCGGAAGCCTCAGTCCATTCAATATGCACATTTTAAATCCGACCTTAGAGCCATTGGCCTCAATTTCAATTCGTTCAGGAAGAGTTAACCAGTTTGATTTTAATTTATCGGCCGACCAGTCAAATTCTTCGGGCAATTTACTTTTTGGATACCATGACCTTAAGATTTCCGTACTTGAAAAGAAAAACGGAAACACCAAAGAAGCTAAATTTGCTAGTTTTCTCGCCAACAGTCTGCTCCTGCGATCGAAGAACCCAAGGGGAAAGGAATTGCTCCCGGATGAAATTAACTACACGCGCGATCAAAAACGATCGGTTTTAAACTATATTTGGAAATCGGTATTCAGCGGCATTCGAAACACACTTGGATTGAAGGAAAAACAACCTGAATAGAAAATTTTTTCGGAAATTTGTTTGCCTTAATTCTTTAGGTAGATGAGGTACGAAAGCTTGATGGTTTGGTATTTCCAGTCGCGAATTCCATACAAATATTGCAACCTGATGGAATTTTTTTTCAGCGAATGATTCAGGTCGAACGTATAAACCATCGGCTTGTCGCGTTCATTTTTATAGCCTGAATAACCTGACAACGAGTTTGATACGATCCATCTAGCCCATTTTAAATCGGTTCCCAAAGCGTACATATAAGCATCATTCTGAAGGTTTTGTTCGTCGTTGGTTTGCCATGAATGGAATCCCCCAGAAACAAAAGGCCTGATCGACATGTTTTCATTTCCTCCGGAATATTCTTTTGATAAGCTGAGGTCGAAAAAATAGCCCGGACTGTCGGAATAGCGTGCAGCTTCCAGTTTGTTCCCGGAAGCAGTCCTGCAGGCCATGCGAAGCATGGTGTCCGGAAATTTCCGGTCTTTCAGCAGCTGTATCAGGGTGGAAAAATAGAAATCGCCAATGGCAAATCCTTTTCCGTCGTAATCGCGGGCAACACGTTCGTCGCGGATGGTTGTCGACATGGCGTAATGTTCAACAAGAACTCCATACATTTCAACCGCAATTTTATTCTCAAAAAACGAACGGTAAAACTTTCCAAAAATATCCTGAGTAGGATCTCCGGTCATAAAATGTAAACTCATACCGAGTTCTAAATTGGAACCTGCCGGAACATATCCTTTTTTTACTTCCGGAACAGGCATCGCGTTTGGACCAAGGTATCCGGGAGTAATGTGCATCCAATCTCTCCAGCCGGGCATTCCAGGCTCCCAGCCATGAATTGTGTTCCACCAGGTGTAATCATCAGAAAAGCCGAGCACAGGAAGAATGCAGAATAGAAAGATTATCCATTTTTTCATTCGCCAAATATACAAAAGCAAAGCAATTACCGGAGGGCCTTCCAATAAAAAACCCCGCCGACTGACGAGGTTTGGTGAATCTAAAGGTTTAGTTTTTTTCGGATATTTTTCGGGATGGCATCCTTATGAACCATGATTGAAGTGGTTTTAAACATCACATAAGGTTTGGATGCATAGAAAAAGCCTTTGTAATCGTTATAGTCTCCCCAGGAGTTTTTTACTTTATAATAGATGATTCCGTTCTGATCTTTTGCCGATCCAACGATCAACATTCCGTGATCGTCAGTCGTCTGATAATCATCGAAATCAATTTGCCTCATTTCCTGGGTAATCACTTTCTCTTTCCCCGGTTTTTCAAGTTTATACAGTTCTTCATTTTTCTCTTTTTCTTTCAGCTTTTCCCATTTAGTGATTTCAGCATCAGTCATGTTTGCTTTATCCACTTCAGGAACAACAGCAACGCCCGACTTGGAAGTTGCGAAACCTTTCTCACTCACATCGGCAGCCCAGGCGACTGTACAACCGGTATTGATCGAATTATCGATAATTTCTTCAAGTTCGTTCAATGGTACGTTGTAAATCTGCTCCCAGGCCCAATTGTCAGGGACTTCGATGATGAATTTCGAATAAAAAGGATGATGGGTATACGATGAAATTTCAACATAATCGTCCATTTTCAAACCAACATAATCCTTTGCAAAGCTTTGGGGTGTATATTCTTTTCCCTCATAACTAAATTTTTCAGGAAGTTTTCCAAGGTAATTTTCAATAGTTCCATCCAGCACTTCATGCCAGACACTGGTCAGTTTCTTGTTTGGATTGTCAACCACAGCTTTCACTTCATCGAGCAAAATGCGGTCAAATTCACCATGAACATGCTTTTCTTCCCCGTAGTTAAGCCCTTTGTAAACTTCTTCCGGAACAATTCCATATTCCCTGACTACGTTGGTCACATCGTGAAAAGCGCCACCAGCCCCAAAGTTCAGACTTCCATGTAACCTGACATATTTGATGGCTTTATCTGAATAGCAATGGTTGACCACAAACATCTCGGACAAATCAACGGCCGGTTTTCCTAACCGAAGCATTTCGGCTTCCAGAAATCCCAATCCTGAAAACGACCAGCAAGTACCCGAACGGTTTTGATCTTTCACCGAAGTACATGGAATTTCAATAACTGGAGTAAACTGGTAACCTTTCTCTTCTTTCTTTTCTTCCTGAGCCGGAAGTAAGTATGTAGTAAACAGCAAAGCTGCAAGAAGCAGATTTCTTAATTTTAACATGTTGGTTTCTTAATATTTGAGCCTTGAGAACTGAGTTCAAAGATATTACTTTTAGTTTGTCAGCTTCACCTGACCTTCCGGATTTCAGGCAGATACGCCTTCTGCCCTTCGTGTATTTCAGGTTCGAAATAACTTCTTGTACTCTGAATGATAACAACTTCCAACGAAATATGAATCGTTCTGAAAAAAATGTAGGATCAAAAATATGTTGTAAAACAAGTCGCTCAGTGAGTTACCCTTATTGAAAATTTGATTCTTTCACCTTTTTGAGAGCGGGTTCCAAAAGGAATGACTTTACTTTTATACCTTTATCCGCTGTCAAACCATCATTCAAAGAAAATGAAAAGGCACAATCTTTTACTGGTACTCATCTTTTCGACGAGCCTGACCACCTCCATCGCTCAGACAAAAGTTTTAATGAAGGATTGCATATTCCAGCCCGAAGACCGGCGGATTGCTGAAGAAAAACTACAATCATTTGCTGCAAAATCGACCTTGTCCATCTCTGAACTCATTCCTGAAATCGGGTATTCATTTCTTGGCACGCCATACGCTGGGGCTACATTGGAAAATGGTTTGGATGAAAAACTGGTCATCAACCTTCGGGAACTGGATTGTACAACCTTTGTTGAAAACTGCCTTGCGCTGGCCCGAACCATAAAATCAGGCAAAACTGATTTTGAATCCTATATTTCTGAATTACAACTTATCCGTTACCGGAATGGAATCCGGAATCAATATCCTTCAAGGTTGCATTACTTCAGCGACTGGATACATAACAACGCCCAAAAGAAAATTATATCCGAAGAACCTAATCAGAAAGGCGAACGTTTTGAAAAAACAGTCTGTTTTATGAGCACTCATCCGGATAGTTATCAGGTACTTAAAACTCATCCGGAAGTGATATCCATTTTGGCCAACCAGGAAAAAGCACTTTCGTCTGTCGGTTTTTATTTTTTCCCGAAGAGTAATCCGGAGAATTTGCTCAAAAGCCTGCGCCATGGCGACATTGTTGGATTGACTTCCAGTGTTGAAGGACTGGATATCAACCATGTCGGAATTATTGTTTGGAAAGATAACCAGTTTCATTTGCTTCATGCCGGACAAACCGCCAAAAAGGTCGTGATTTCTGAGAGTCCGATTACCGATTTCATCCTGCCCGCATCCAAAAATTCAGGAATTATGATTGCCCGTCCGGTCTTTTAAGTCTATTCCATCCGGATTTGTGAAGCAGGCATTTCGATTTTGTTAATTTTGTGGCGTTCAATTGATAGATATATGGAAAAATTTGTGGATAACCTGCTCGTTATCTTCTGTAAAATAACTTCGCGCCTTCCTTTTTGGATGGTTTATTGCTTAGCCGATTTCTTTTATTTTCTTCTATTTTACGTGTTTAAATATCGACGGAAGATCGTTCATGAAAATCTTATTCGTTCCTTTCCGGAGAAAAGCCTGAAAGAGATCAGGCAGATTGAAAAGAAGTACTACCACCATTTGAGCGATGTTGGTCTCGAAACCATCAAGTTTTATGGTATGACCGAAAAGCAGATTGACGAACGCTTTAAAATTTATGGCCTCGATATTTACGAAGAATACTATCGTCAAGGTAAAAGTATTGTTGTACTTGGAATGCACTATAATAATTGGGAGTGGAGTGGATACATGCAACGATTCATCAAAGCTCAGTTTCTGGTAGTTTATAATCCGGTCAGCAAAAACAAAAAGCTGGAACGGTTTATACTCGATACCCGCGAAAGATTTGGGACGATTTCGGTGCCAGTCAATGAAGCAGTGAGGACTGTGCTCGATTACAACCATAAAAAGTTGAAATGGTGTCTAATGCTTGCTTCCGACCAGACTGCTCCGGCTGCTTCTCAATTCTGGACCACTTTTCTGAATCAGGAAACCGCATTTTTTATTGTCCCGGCAAAAATCGCGATAAAGACCATTCAACCTGTCATCATGCACCACACCCGAAAAATAAGCCGGGGCAGATATGAGGTAATGCACTATAAATTAGTTGATAACCCATCGGATTTTTCGCCGGAAGAAATCATGATGATTTATGTCAGGAAATTAGAAGAGATTATTCAGGCTGAGCCCGAATATTGGTTGTGGTCGCACCGTCGTTGGAAACATAAGCTACCAGTCAATGTTGAACTGCATCAGAATGATGTTGAAGCACAAATCGATCCTGATTTTATTTAGTAATGGTCATCGATGAATGTTTATTGAGTTATAATTTGATTTTTGTTAATTTTATGGTCAAATTTGAATGCAATGGAATCAATTGAAGATAATCTTCTTGTTTTGCTATCCAAAATTACTTCAAAACTTCCTTTTTGGTTAGTTTACCGAATATCTGATATTTTCTATTTTATTCTATACTATGTATTTAAGTACCGCCGGAAGGTTGTATATGAAAATATTGTTCGTTCCTTTCCGGAGAAAAGCCCGAAAGAAATCAGGCAGATTGAAAAGAAGTTTTATCATCATTTGAGCGATTTGGGCCTGGAAACCATCAAGTTTTATGGCATGACTGAAAAACAAATCGACGAACGCCTGAGGGTTCACAATCTTGACATTTTCGACGAATATTACCAGCAGGGGAAAAGTATCATTGTCTTGGGAATACATTACAACAACTGGGAATGGAGCGCTTCGATGCAACGAAATCTGAAGGCAGAATTCCTGATGGTATACAGTCCGACGTTGACTCACAAAAAGACAGAGAAGTTTTTAATTGAAACCAGGGAACGGTTTGGCGCCAGGTGCGTGCCGATGCAGAATTCGGTCAGGGTTGCCTTCGAGTTTAATCAGGTAGAACGACCTGGTGGACTGATGCTTGTGGCTGACCAGACTCCACCCGAGAATTCACAGTTCTGGACCACTTTCCTTAACCAGGAAACCGCCTTTTTCCCCGGACCAATGAAGATTGCCATCAAAACCAATCAACCGGTCATCATGCACCATACCCGCAAGGTTGGACGTGGACGCTACGAGGTTTTTCATTATAAACTGGTTGAGAAACCTTCGGAAGTTCAACCCGAAGAAATCCTCATGAAATACCTGACCAAACTGGAGGAAATCATACGCGAAGAACCCGAATACTGGCTGTGGTCGCATCGCCGATGGAAGCATAAACGACCGGCCAACATCAGATTGCACGAGCGGACAAATTAATTTGCAGCGAATTGGCTTTTTCATTATATTTATCAAAAACTAACCTATATGAAAAAGCTACTCTTCGCCCTGTCAATCCTGGTCGTCACTTCATGTATGAATCAAAATTCCAAAAATTCATCGAGCCAGAATGCACGTTCGCATTATCTGGATACCCTGATTTCAGGCAAACGATTGATTATCAAAGACACGACGCAATACTCGTCGTTTTTTGTTCATGAACTCAAAGAAATGTCGTGTTACGAATCATTGAAGCTGATCGACGACAGTTTAATTGTTTGTTCCATAGCAAATACCAGGCCTGATTCCATAGTTTTGAAACCGTTTACCAGCCGGAATGTCTTTCCTACAAATCTTGAACTCAGCAAGGAGATCAGGTTCTCGACCAAACTTCAGGAGAAAAACTTCAACCTGATTCTGAAAAGGACCAATTTTACCAATATCGGATACCAGCTGAAACAGAACGGGAAAACGATTAAATCGGGAACAGCTATCCTTCAGGCTTCCTTTTTCTTTGGCGCCGAAAACATGCCGGATGAAAATGGAGAACAGATATTCCTGAACCAATACATTGATAAAAAGGGATTTCATTCCTATATTCTGGTAGACATTACGAAAGCTGAAAGAGCTGCTGTTACTTATTGTCCGGATGGGAAAACTGAAAAATATGAAACCTTACCGATCTTTATCAGAGAATGATAGACCACTACCCCACCCCGAAAAATGTTGCTGGTTTGTTTGGGTACTTGTTAATGGTTTCAGTAGTTAGTTTTGTGGTTCTGAAACTGATCTCCAGGTTCACCTTTCAATTCAATGATTCATTCATTCAAATACTTGCAGAACTGATTGCCTATTTGCTTGTTTCGAAGCGCTACCTGAAAAAGAAAAGAGAAATCAATCAGGAGAACTATTTTCTGCGCACCGAAAAGATACGCTTTACATCGTGGGCTCTAATCCTTGGTCTACTAGTCCTGATGAGCATCATTGTTACTCCAATTCTGAATCTGATCCCAGTTCCTGACTGGTTTATTAAGATCATGAAAGAGGTAATCTCTGATGACAGGTACTCGTTTTTATCAGTCGTGGTGGTTGCACCGGTATTTGAAGAAATTATCATGCGTGGAATCATCCTGGATGGGTTTTTAAAGAGGTACGATCCCAAAAAAGCCATCCTCTATTCCAGCCTGATATTCGGAATCATCCATTTGAATCCCTGGCAGTTTATTGATGCTTTTATTGGAGGAGTGTACATTGGCTGGATTTATCACCGGACCCGTTCAATCATTCCCTGCATCGCGATTCATGCGCTCAACAACCTGATTGCATTTTCAATGTCCCTGCTTCCTGAAGGCAATATCCTGACAAAGAATCCGATTGTTGGCAATTGGCCATTGTACATGCTGTTTATTCTTTTAGCCGGAATCTTGTTCTATTACGGAATTCAGAAATTGGACAAAAAATTGGAAGAAAAACCAGTGGAGAGCGGAGCAGAATTGGGTTCTGACCCCATTCACTTCTCTGAGGAATAAAGGAATTTAGGCCATGTCAAAATATATCAAATAGTTTACTCCGGATTCGCTTTGTAATACCTCCGAAACAACACTTTCTTCAAATCGCGAAAGATAGTAACACGCAACTTTTTTCTCATCTGACTGTTAACCTTTAAAAACCTTATATCAGCTTTATTCCTTAAGCTCAATTCAATCGTTTTGCCCAAACAAGATCGATGTCTTTTGATCAATGCAGTATCATAAGCTCAAATGCGTTCTCTTAACTTTCTTCATCTACTACAAATTGAGTATATATTAAGATTTTTTTGTCCTGTATTTTTGATGTATTCTATTTCGCAACTCTAAAGTTTATCAGATGAAAAAGCTATTCCTTTTCTGCATTGTTTTTATTGGTCTCATCTTTGCCAGTTGCAATAAAAATGACACTGGCAATGTTCCAGATCCTGATCCAATTCCGGCACTCCCGGTAGAAGGAGTTAAAATCAGCACCTCCGTGTTTGGCCGGATCGTTGACGAAAAGGATGAGCCAATCAGTGGAGTTCAGGTATCCGGTGGAGGTGTTATCGTTTCAACTGATCTGAACGGCATTTTTATATTGAATGATGTCATGCTTGATCAAGCAAGAGCATACATTACAGCTACCAAAACAGGCTATTTCAAAGGTTCGCGAATTTTCAGGCCGGTAAAAGATGGCATGTCAAAACCACCGTTAATCAAATTATTGGCCCAAAAAAGTATCGGTACTATTAATGCGACTGCCGGTGGTAGTGTCCAGACTTCCGGAGGCATAAAAGTTGAATTACCGGCGAATGCATTAGATGGATATAACGGACAGGTGAATGTTGTGGCTGCATATATCAACCCGACGAGTCCCGATTTTTTTGCCCGAATGCCGGGAGATCTGGCTGCCGATAATTCGGGAAACGCAAGGGGATCGCTTATTTCATATGGAATGTGCAACATTGATCTTCTGGATGACAACGGAAATAAGGTAAAGTTAAAATCCGGCTTTCAGGCAACTATTACTTCACCAGTGCCGCAAAGTTTACAGCAGTTTGCTACAACTACTATTGACATGTGGCATTTTGATGAAACCGCAGGTATCTGGAAACAGGAAGGCGTAGGCACCTATCAAAACGGCGTATATACCGGCAAGGTAAGCCATTTTTCAACATGGAACTGGGACCACTGGTCAACATACATGGTTATACCCATCATTTTCAGATGGATTGTTCCTATTATTTCAAGTATGCCACCTGAAGATGTTGATCATGTCTTAAGTAATCCTCCTGATTTTATAGTGCAGGTTAGAGATAAAAAAACAAAAAACACACTCTATACGACCACTCTTCCGCCACTTACCAGAAATATTACTGGCCCTGCCGGTGCCAGTGAGACTGTTACTTTACCAATTCCACAAATGACAGAAGATATGGAAGTGACCATTCAGCCGGTACAACCAGGTGGTCCGGATTATCCAACCCATGATAATTATACACCAACTGCCGATGAAGTGCAGCCACTTCCTACAACTTTTGCTACTGATCAGGAAAGTGTTACCACAGATTATACACCGAAAACTCCACCTGTTCCTCTTGTAATTACTATTCCCCCTGGAGGCGAAGTTGGTTCAGGCCAAACTATTGTAAATGTAAACGGCAAGGCGATTAATTGCAGTAACAACCCGGTAAAGAGCGGATATGCATTTTTAAGCATGCGTGCCGGCAATACCATTGTAAAAAGCACAACATCACCCATATTCGGGACTGAAGGGCGGTTTACAGCGCAATATTTCTTTGATTCAGCCATGCCTCATAATGTTGACAATGTTGTATTAACTGTTTATGATACACAAACCGGCAAAAGAAGTAAAGATAAGAAATATAATGTAAATCCATCCAATCCATATATGATCCCCAATCCTGTAATCGTATGCGACGATTCGGGAAGTACAAGCCAGGGGAAAACATACAAGGGGGATTATACCATATCCAGCGCGGCCACATTGAAAGCTTTTATTGATTCTGCCTATACAGAGGTAACCGGAATGCTCACGGTGCAGGGTAGCGAAATAACGGATCTGGGCGGCATTATTGCATTAAAGAAGGTTGGCGGTCTGTCTGTGAGCCAGACCGCAATTACCAGCCTTGGTGGTGTAGCTGAACTGGAAGAGATGAGTTATCTGGGTTTGTACTACAATAACCAACTTACCTTAGCTAATTTTCCAAAGCTAACGAATAAAAATATGGATTCAGGACTACGTGTAAATGGCAATCTTTCATTGGTAGGGCTTACATTGCCTTCAATAGAAAGCATGGCCACAGTTGGTGGTAACTATATTTCAATTATCAATCATCCACTGCTGAAAACCCTTTCCATCCCGAATTTGAAATCGGTTGATAAATGTGACCATATAGAGATTGTTGGCACCGCATTGGAAAACCTTAATACATTTTCAAATACCAGTGGCACACTTGGTCCGTGGGGATTGAGGATTGAAGATAATGCAAACCTCAGCTCGGTAAGCGGTTTAAGCAAAATTGTAGCTTCAGGCAGATTGGCGGTAACTAATTGTGCAAAGCTGACAAGCCTTGCCGGGATTAACATTCCTGCCGACTTAGGTGATTGGGTTAAAATAACTTCAAATCCATTGCTTACTGATATAAGCGTAGTTGCCAATAAATTGAAAACGGTTGGAGACCTAACAATCAGCAAAAACGATGTACTTGAGCAAATCAATTTGCCTTTGCTTGAAAGTGCAACAAGTGTAGTTACAGAAAATAATATCGCAATCAATCAGATCAGTGTGCCAAAGCTGAAGGTGTCCCCTTCCGTAGTATTGACAAACTTTCCCAAACTTTCGACTTTCAATATGGATGCACTGGAAACAGTAAGCTGGTTATCTATCGATGGCGGGTACAGTGCAACGCAGGCATTGACGGCCATTGACCTCCCTCAATTGAAAACCTGCACCTACTTCAAACTTTCGAATTTAGCGGCTGTAACAAATTTGGATGGATTTAATAACCTGACGACAGTTTCGCCCGGATATTTTGTAATCAGCAATGCCAATATTGCCGGAGCAGATGTAAAACTTAAAACAATCAATGGCTTCAATAAATTAACTACTGTTACAGCAGCATTTGATGTTAGCGCTGCTTCAGGATCTGGTTTGACCGGGCCACTAACTACGATTCAAGGGTTTCAGCAACTGACTTCTGTTCACGACTTCGGAATAGGAGGAAAAAAACTGGAAGATATTTCAGGCTTTAAAAACCTTAAAACCATAACGGCCAATGCATCCATAACGAATACAGCATTAAAAAATCTCGATGAATTGCCGGCTCTGGAATCCATTGGAGCGCAATTCCAGATCAATGGAAATCCCGTTTTAACTGATATAAAAGGGTTAATATCCTTAACTGCTATGGGTGGAATTTACTTTTATACCAATCCGGAATTACTGAGTTTGGAAGGACTGGAGAAAATTACATCTGTACCAAACGATATGCAGATAGGCAATAATTTCAAACTGACGAATCTGGACGGGTTAATCAATTTAGTGGGCTCAATAAATGGCATTTGGATATCCGGCAATACGGGCCTGACAGATTTCTGCGGCCTCACAAAGTTAATCAATGGTGGTGGCACTATCAGCAATTATCAGGTAAGCAGCAACGGATATAATCCAACGATTCAGGATATTCAGAATGGCAATTGTATGAAAAGGTAATGAGACAGACTACAACTGCGACCATGCAGGCATCTCTATATGGATAATAGAGCTGCCTGCTTCCGCTCTGCATTGAAATAACCAATTCAAAACCCGAACACGATGAAGAAACTTCTACTTTTTGCTTCAGCCTTTTTATTGGGAACTCTTGTTTCACAGGCCCAAACCTGGAAAAAAATAAACACAGGTACGACCGTGGATCTCAGGTGTTCATGTTTTATCGATTCAATACATGGCTGGGTTGCCGGAGGAACTGGCGGCAAGACAAATAACAACATTTTGAAAACGACCGATGGCGGATTGTCGTTTATGACTTACACAACGGGATATTACAGTGACATTTCTGGCTTCTCGGCTGTCGATATGAATAATGCATGGGTAGCCGACGGCAGCATCATGATCAGACATACAACCAACGGAGGAACAACATGGACAAATCAGACACCCGGGCCGTCTCCAACTTATCCCTATAATTTATTGCATGACGTTTTTTTTAAGGATGCCAATCATGGATGGACCGTCGGTGATAATGGCACAATTTACAGCACGTCAGATGGCGGCGCCTCATGGATCAAGGCACCAAGTGTGACGGCAATAAATTTAAAAACGGTCTTTTTTGCAACCACCATGGATGGGTGGGCCGGTGGCGATTTTGCATCGGTGCTGAAAACGACCGATGGCGGTGCAAGCTGGACTGTAGTCGCCACTCCCATTGTAAAAGGCGATACCAACTATGGAATCAATGATCTTTACTTTCTGGATGCAGGAAATGGCTGGGCAGGGGTAGCCGGTGCAGTGCTAAGGACTGGCGATGGAGGAAACACGTGGATCACTGAATATACCAGCTACGGAAGCGATGGTATTTTCTTTACCAATGATGCAGGCTGGGCAGTCGGCATTTTTGGAACAATATATCGCTCCGGTGATGGTGGCGTGACCTGGGCAACACAGTCTCAGGTAGACAATATATTTTTATATAGCGTTTCGTTTCCGGATGCCGATCACGGATGGATATCCGGGGCTGGAGGCGCTTTGTATAAATATTCAAAGCCAAAGGTTACGTCCATTACAAATTCAGTTACCGGACCGATTTTTTCCCTGGATCAGAATTATCCCAATCCGTTCAATCAATTAACAACCATTCGTTACGAACTCCCCCACTCTTCGTTTGTTCACTTACGATTTACAACTCATTGGGGCAACAAGTATCGCAACTTGTGAACGAACACCAACAGCAAGGCAGTCACGAGGTGGTTTTTCAAAGCGACCGACTGGAATTAGGAACGTATTTTTACCGCTTGCAGGCAGGTGATTATATATCTACGAAGAAAATGACACTTCTTCCATGAAATACCGGAGTCCGGAAGTCCGGTTAAAATTTAACTGTGATTTCTTTTAAAGTTTCATTTCAACAACTTTACCAATGAAAAACTCAAAACTCCTTACATTAATTGCTTTTGCCCTTCTGGTATCCACTTGCCAGAAGGACAAGAGTCCAACCCCAACCAATACAAATTCTGTATCAACGCTGGGAATGACCAAAGCACTCACTGCTGCCGAAGCTAAGTTCATCGAATTTGGCAAGCAATCCGGAACCACTCCCCAGGGAGCTCTCGGACTTACAGCTGAGTGGCTGAAAACACAACCGAATTTCAGTAGTGTCAATGTGGAAGGCAACACCATTATTAATTTTAAGATGAAATCGGGAATACCTGGAATATTTTTTCTGGATATCATGGATCAGAATGGTATCAGCATTTCCCGAGGGGGCGATTCAGGCAGGCCACAGCTTAAGTTAATGTCAACAAAACAATCCAAAAACAAGATCGAAAACAAGAAAGTTTTGTTGTGTTATCCAAACGCGGACGAATTTTATACTGACGCGGAATTGAATACAATCCTGGATCGTTTCAAGAGTTCTGATCTGAATTTGGATGTAAGTGAAAAACTTCTTGATAAGGTCAGTCCCGATTTGGTTAGCACTTTTGGAGACTACGGATTGGTTATCCTCAATACTCATGGCACTCAAGACAGCTTTCTATCGGGAAGCAAGATAAATTTTTCTTCCTCCGACTCAACTGATGAATTACTCAAGAATACGATAATTAAAGAATTTTCTCAGAAAACCTACGACGATCTCACGAAAGGCTTGTTGCGGATTGGGTTTCATTTCAAGACAACTTCAGGCCCAGATTGGGCAAAAAAATATGCGATGTCGAACAATACTTTTACCATCTGGATCGGCAGCGAATACATCAACAGTTTGCCCGACATGCCCAATACCATCATTATGGGAAACTTTTGTTACAGCGGTCAAACGATTTCCTCCAAGGAATATCCAAATCCAATTGGTACTGCTTTCAAAAATTTAAACCTGATTAGCTATTATTGCTTTGGTGACGATAATGGCGGCTCCGGTGATGTGGACAATAACTTTGCAAAAGCCATGGCGGAATCGCTGACCAATTCATTTGTGTTTGACAACGACAGTACCGGAAATGCATACCTTAGTAACACGGGTGCTGAGTTTAAAGATCCTTATCATTCCGGATACCTGAAACAGTATGGCGCCAAAGACTATAGTTACAATTACAAAACTGCCGATCCAACCATGGTGGCTGTCAAAGGTGGTACATTCCAGATGGGGAATGCATTCGATGTACTCGATGAGGAAGCAAGGCCTGTTCATCCGGTGACTGTTAGTTCATTCCTTATCGACAAGTTTGAGATTACCTATAAGAAATGGACGGAAGTTAGAAATTGGGCATTGGAGCATGGGTATGCAAGTTCAGATATTGCGGAAGGCCAGGATGGAGTCAGTGCTTCCGGCCCAACCACTAGTGGGGCAAACAATCCGGTTACCAGGGTGAACTGGTACGATATCTTGAAATGGTGCAATGCGCGATCAGAGATGGATGGACTGAAGCCCGTTTACTATACGAGCAGCAAGCAAGACATCGTATACCGCGCTGGTCAAATCCAAAACTACCCTCAAAATGCGGTAAATTGGGCCGCGAATGGCTATCGGTTGCCTACGGAAGCAGAATGGGAATTTGCGTCGCGGGGCGGGACTAAGTCAGGCAATTATAAATACAGCGGAAGTAATACAATAGGTGATGTGACCTGGTTTGCCGGAAATTCAGGCAGTTCTCCACTCATTGACTTAACAACGCATCCTGTGGGCCAGAAAGCTCCAAATGAACTAGGCATATACGACATGAGCGGGAATGCTTTAGAGTGGTGCTGGGATTTACGGGCAGCTTATCCCAGCACGGCACAAACCGATCCGAAGGGTAATGTGGGTGGAGGCACCATTGTATTGCGGGGTGGCGGATATAACATGGACCCAGGTCTGTGCGAGTCAGCAAATCGCCATATGCAGTACCCACCTACTACGAAAACTTTCGCCGGGTTCCGATGTGCTGCCAACTGAAAATTTTGTACGTTTTCACTTCTTTGGAGTAAAATTAATTTCTATATCTTGAACTACAAACTTCTGAACTATGGTTCGTTTTGCTGTTGCACTATTTTTCATCATTGGTTTTTTACAGGTGGCAATCTGCCAAACCGGGCAAATTGACAGCCTGAAGCAGCTGGTCCATCATGCAAAAAATGATCAGGTAAAACTGAATGCGATACTGGCTTTGTGCGACGAATTCCAGAGCCTGAATCGCGATACATTTGATTTATACACCATTCAGGCAAAAAAACTGGCTTATAAATCAGGCAATGAACGGAACATTAACCTTGCAGCCATTGTGGTAGCCAACAACTATTACCGCTGGGGATGGATGGACAGCGCCATGGCTATAATTACGCCAGTATTGTTGAATTCACCTGTTGAAAATATTGCTACCCATGATATTTATTTTAAAGCAGGACGGCAGAAAGCAATCTATTTCGGCAGCAAATCCAAGTATCCTGAAGCGCTGGAAATCCTTTACCAACTGGTGAGTTATGGAGAAAAATATCATGATACTCTGGCAATCAGTTCAAATATGAACACGATCAGCTCCATTGAACTTCAACGAAATCAGCCCAAGGAAGGCCTGAAATGGTGCAGAAAAGCGTTAACTTTTACGGATAAAAACAAGCATTTTGATGCAGTTAGGGCAGCAATTTACGTGAACATATCAGAGGCTTTTAAATTACTCAACAAACAGGATTCTGCTATCAGTTACAGCGAAAAAGGAGTCGTACTCTTTAGAAAAGGGAATAACCTGATGGGCTTGGCACAGGCTCTGCAACGGCAATCAGATATTTTCCTCATGGCTAAAAATGTGGATAAAGCTGCCAATGCTATGATCGAAATGATTGATGTCCGCAAATTGTTGAATGACGGTGAAATGTGGACTGACGATAACTTATCCCTAATAAACCTTTACATTGAAGCGAATGAGGTTGAAAAAGCGATAGACTTTTGTAAGAAACAATTGGTTAGTGGAAATCTCTATCAAAGAACCGATACAGCGAGGGTTTTTGTGAATGATATAGCGCAGAAACTACTTTATTATGAAGCTTTGGCACGCTGTTACAAAATAAAGGGTGATCAGATTGCCTATCAGAATATGCTTGAACAAATTATTCAGGCAAAAGATTCGTTTTACACGGTCCGGTCGGAAAAAGCTATTGCCGAAGTGCAGACAAAATACGATGTGGAGCAAAAAGAAAATACGATCATGCACCAAAAGGTAACCATTATTCAAAAGAATAATCAACTGTTGCTTGCCCTGTTGATTGCTTTGGTGGCCGCTGCTTTTGGTTGGTTCTTATTCAGGAATTACCGCAGAAAACAAAAGCTAAAAGTGGCCGATGCAATAGGGAAAGAAAAAAGTTTATCAGCACAGGCTGTTGCCGATGCCGAAGAAAATGAACGCCAGCGGATTGCAGCCGATCTGCACGATAACCTCGGTGCTTATGCAGCATCCATTGCTTCGAATCTTGATATATTTAACGCCGGAGATTTTGATGACCAGCACAAAACAGCTTTGCAGGAATTAAACAAGAATTCGCAGTCAATCGTTTCTCAACTCGGTGATACGATTTGGGCATTAAACAGGAATAACCTGACTTTAACTGCCATTAGCGACCGGATAAAACTGTTTCTCAACCAACTTGGGAAAAGTCACAATACAATTGAAATGATCGTGATCGAAAATATTAATCAGGATCTTGAGTTGAAATCGACCCATGCTTTTCATCTTTACCGTATTATTCAGGAAGCTGTTACTAATGCAGTAAAACATAGCAGAACCGACCGGTTGGAAGTAATATTTGACGAGAATCGGGGCTGGAAAGTTGAAGTTAAAGATTTTGGCAAAGGAACTTCAGGAAATAGCGAGGGCATAAAGTCTGAAGGCAACGGACTTCGCAACATGCGGGCACGGGCCGGTATGGCAGGATGGAATATCAACTGGAGTGGAAATAACCCAAGCGGAACTGTTGTAACCATTTGTCCGGAAATAAATTAATCTAAAATTGAATGCTTATGGAATTCAGGATAGCACTTGCAGAAGACAATGCAGTAAACCGGAACACGTTTATGCAAAAGTTGAGTTTATCGGGCAAAATGCGGCTAATTTTCAGTGCCAATAACGGAAACGAATGCCTCGAAAAACTGAAGGGTTTGTTTCACACCGAAATGCCGCAGGTAATTTTTATGGATTTGAAAATGCCTGAAATGGACGGCATTGAAACCATCCGGATCGCCAAATCGCTCTATCCGCAAATACATTTCATTGTATTGACCATTTTTGACGATGACGCAAAAATCTTTGATGCCATTAAAGCAGGTGCTTCCGGCTATTTATTGAAACACGAACCTGCATCTGTTCTGGAAGAATCGGTCATAGATATTTTGGAAACCGGCGGAGCACCCATGAGCCCGGCCATTGCCCGAAAAGCTTTGCAATTATTAAGCCGGTCGACAAATGCTGAAAATGGCACCGCAGCAACAAACGAGATTCCGGAAAGCATCACCCAGCGCGAAAAGGAAATTTTGCAACAAATGGTAAACGGCTGGGATGCCAAGCGAATCGCGGCAGAGCTAAATATCAGCACATTAACCGTCCGAAAACACATTGCCAACATTTACGAAAAACTGCATGTAAGCTCGCGGGCACAGATTATCATGCTGGCAACCAAACATAAATGGGTGTAAATCCTGAAATATTCTATTACGATTTGTAATACCTACGGAACAACACCTTTTTCAAATCCCGAAAAATTACCTGATGGGCTAAAACTTCAAGATCGTTGTAATGTGGCAATTCGCGATGGGCATTCGCAATTTCGTGTTCAGTAATGTCAACCTGGAATAAAACTGACATTAAACGGCTGTAATCACGATCGAAGTATACCGAGATCTGGTTAATCAGTTGCTCATGAAGTTCCTGATAGGCATTTTCTACATTTCCGGAGAAAGTAATTTCGATACCAAACATGCCAAAATCTTTCATGATTTGTTCTGCTGTTTCGCGCACAATATCAGCCTTACTCAGATAGAATTTGATGATGTTATTGTGACGGTTGACTATACTCTAATCCCGACAAATTTGCGAATCATGAAGAAAATAGTTTAAAAGATTTACAACATACTTTGCTTGGCATTACTGAATTTTGACTAACTTTAACTTGACTGAAGAAAGAAAACCTGATGCAAAAAAACGCAATAAAAAATGCTAGCGTTGGAAGTAAGTTTGGGATTATTCGCCCGCCAATAGTTTCCTGTATGTTGACAGGAAACAGCCACTAAAGCCGCTACTCTTTATAACCATGGCCAATTAGCTTAAGCCATGAGGAATTTTAACTGTGAACTGGCAAACATCATTACAAATCAAATCCGTCATTATGATTCGCAAATTATTCTATCTTTTAATCGTTATTGCTGCTAACGCGACTGCACAAACACCTGACTCGATGAATGTAAAATTAAAGTCTGGTGCGAATATTCCGTATGCCCTTACCTCAGTGAATGGCCTCAGCTTTTCAGGTATTCAAGGGAAGGACACAATGAATGTAAATTTGAAATCAGGATCGTCAATCCTGTATTCCATATCCTTGCTTGATGGGATAAATTTTTCAAATGACCAGTCGGCCGATTCAATTTTCATCGAAATGAAAGGAGGAACCGTCCAAAAGTATGCCATTTCTTCCATCTCCGGATTGTCATTCATCGGTTGGGATAAAAGTACCTCAATTGAAACAGCAATGGTGAAACGGTATTTCCTCGGGCAAAACTATCCAAACCCGTTTAATTTATCCACTACCATTCAGTATTATTTGCCGAAGCAGCAAAATGTAACGCTCACGGTCTCTGCAACGACAGGCAGGAAGATCGTATCCCTGGTTCAGGAAGAACAAAGTTCAGGAATGCACCAGTTTACCTGGGATGCATCAACGGTTCCCGGCGGTATCTTCTTTTACAGGCTACAGGCAGGTGATTATATTGAAACAAAAAAGATGATTTTGTTGAAATAGAATCTTATGAATCGCTAACAAAAAAGGCTTTTATTCCAATACTTACCATACATTAAACATAAACTATCATGAAACATCTTATTCTTTGTACGTTCCTGCTCACTTCATATTTTGTATCGTTTGCTCAGACCAAACTGCTTATCGATCGCAAGGACGGAAAAAAAGATTCGATCGCGGTGAATACCATTTCGCAGATCAGGTTTTCTTCTCCGGGCATTAATGAGCCTTCGCTACTCGAAGTAGTTACAGTTCTGGATTCAGCAAAGGCTAAATTTATTGAATATGCAAATTTAACAAAGGGAGATTTAATGTATTCATTAGACTTAACTGAAAACTGGTTAATGAAACAACCTAATGTGAAGTCAACTTTTTCAATGGGTGATGGATACATATATATTACATTAAAATCGGGGCTTAAAACCACCTTTTATTTTAATGAGGTTGATGATAACGGAATAAGCGTTTACAGAGGTGGAAAAGCTGGCAGTCCGATTCATGCAGGCAGTGAATTTATTAATAATGCAGAGGAGATTCTTTCCAAAAATGTTATTGAAAATAAGAAAGTATTACTTTTCGAAACTACCACCGATTTGGATTTAGAACCCCAAATCCCGGTTATTACTGATATTCTCAATAAAGCCGGCTTGGATCTGAAAGTTACCGTTTTAAAATATAAACAATGTACGGCAGAAGCTGTAGAAACTTTCAAGGACTATGGTTTGGTTATTATCGACGGGCATGGTCAGATAAGTACATTCGAACTTGGAACCTATGTGGATTTTACAAATAAGCCCAAAACTGAAGAATCAGTTAAAAATGAAATCAAAACTCAGTTAGGTTCAGGTAGCGCAGATAAAGTAAGTTCAGGCGCTATTGAATTGGCAGCAAGCATTAAAGCGAATCCTCAGCAATCGGATTGGGTTAAACGCATTATAAAAGAAGACAGATATACCACATGGTTATCAGGGAAATACATAGCCACATTACCTCCAATGCCAAAGACCATCATTTTTGGGAATATGTGCAATAGTGGATGGATAATCAAGTACTTAACTACTCCAGAGAGAAAAATTACCCTTACGGATAAAAGCGTGGTTACCTATCCGGCAAAAACTGATACTTTTGAATACGCAGTAGGCAGAACTTTTATTGAGCGTGGTTTAATCAGTTATTATGGATTCACCCGGAATGAATACTTAAACAGGCGCAATGTAGTAATACCGGCAGGTACCTCCAGGGGGGTTCCGGATGATTTTTCCAAGAAAGTGGAAAAGATATTTGTACAAAGATTAGCAAAAGACAATGACAGCACAGGTATTGCGAATTTAAAACCGGATAATAAAACGGAGTATTTCGATCCGGATCGCAGAAATATTGACTTGAGGCTTTATGGTGACTTATATTTCAGACACTACGGTGAAAAAGATTACAGTTACCAAAAGTGCGGAGATACGCTCACTGATGCCCGCGACGGGCAGAAGTATGCAACCGTCTGCATTGGCAAACAAAACTGGATGGCACAGAACCTGAATTATGATGCTACCGGGAGTGCCTGCTATAATAACATCCCAGGTAACTGCACCATCTATGGAAGATTATATGATTGGAATACTGTTATGCAAGGGGCAAGTGCAAGTGATTCCGATCCAAGCGGTGTGCAGGGAGTTTGTCCGAAAGGCTGGCACGTTCCAAGCAAAGCAGAATGGGATAAATTAATCATTTCTCTGGGAGGAAAGGATGCTGCAGGCTTTTCACTAATGTCAACAACATGGGGAAGTGGCACAAATAGTAGTGGTTTTAATGTCCTTCCTGCGGGTTGCTTCATTTTACCACCGAACAACTTTGGACTACTAGGTTCCACCACCTTATTTGCAACCTCATCCAAGGATGAAAATGGGAATATGCTTGAAGTTGGACTTAATGGCACTGCAAAGGTAACAATTGGCATTGGACAAGGTTCTTCGTGTCGCTGTGTAAAAAATCCATAAATTCTTTAATCACGCCAATTGGTAATACTAATTTCAATGCGCAACTTTGGCAAGAAACCTGGAACCATTCCGCAGGGAGCTCCCGGACTTACTGCTGAGTGGCTGAAAACACAACCGAATGCCGGTACTGTCAATGTAGAAGGCAATACTGTTATCAATATTAAATTGAAATCAGTTACACCTGGTATATTTTTTCTGGATATCAAGGACAATGATGGACTATGTATTTCCTGTACGTGAGATTCAGACGTAACTTTTGGATTCTGAAAGAAGGCAGTGAAATCATTGTTTTGGATTCTGAAAAACTCGACAGCCTAATAAACGCAATACCATACAATGCATGATAAGTAGCTGAAATGCCCAACTTATTGGAATTAAACTAAACATAAGCTTGCTCATTGTGCAAAAACACATTGCCAACATTTACGAAAAGCTACATGTAAACTCTCGTGCACAAATTATCATGCTGGCAACCAAACATAAATGGCTGTAAATCCTGAAATATTCTATTGCGATTTATAATACCTCCGGAACAACACCTTTTTCAAATCCCTAAAAATGACCTGATGTGCCAGTACTTCCAGATCATTGTAATGAGGCAATTCCTGATGTGCTTTGGCTATTTCGCGTTCGGTAATGTCAACCTGGTACAAAACAGCCATCAGGCGGCTATAATCTCTGTCAAGATATATCGCAATCTGGATGATCAACTGATCGTGCAACTCATGATAAGCATTTTCAACATCTCCCGAAAAGGTAATTTCGATACCAAACATACCAAAATCCTTCATAATCTGGTCAGCGGTTTCGCGGACAATGTCTTCCTTATTCAGAAAGAATTCAATGTTGTTGTTTTGCAGGTTAACCAGATCCATGTAATTTTCTTTTAATAGTGAGCGGGTGACTTGGAGTCACCCGCTCACTAAAATTATAATTGCTTGAAAAAGTCGTTTCCTTTATCGTCGACGATAATAAATGCTGGGAAGTTTTCAACACGAATCTTGCGAATAGCTTCCATTCCAAGTTCTTCAAAATCGATTACTTCGCTCGATTTGATACTTACTTTGGCCAAAATTGCGGCAGGTCCGCCAATCGAACCAAGGTAGAATCCGCCATGCTTTTTACAGGCATCGGTCACCTGCTGACTGCGGTTTCCTTTGGCAACCATGATCATCGATCCGCCCATACTCATAAAGAAATCGACATAAGGATCCATTCGTCCGGCTGTGGTCGGGCCAAAACTTCCGGAAGCCATTCCTTTCGGTGTTTTTGCTGGCCCTGCATAATAAACCGGATATCTTTTCAAGTATTCAGGCATTGGCTGACCAGCATCCAGCATTTCTTTCAGACGAAGATGTGCCATATCTCGGGCCACAATCAAGGTTCCTGAAAGATTCAGTCTGGTTTTTATCGGATATTGGGATAGTTTTTTCAATACCTCTTCCATCGGCTGATCCAAATCAATGTCAACCGCTGGCTGCATGTGCGGAGCCATTGCAGGTAAGAAACGAGCCGGATTACGTTCAAGTTCTTCAAGGAAAATTCCATCTTCAGTAATTTTTGCTTTGATGTTGCGATCAGCAGAGCAACTAACTCCCAAACCAACCGGACAAGATGCGGCATGGCGCGGAAGTCGAATCACGCGTACATCGTGAACAAAGTATTTTCCGCCAAACTGAGCGCCCAGTCCGCATTCCTGTGCAATTTTTTCGATTTTCTTTTCCCATTCCAGATCTCGGAAAGCCTGACCGCCCTCATTTCCCTCGGTGGGTAAATGATCCAGATAGCCTGCAGATGCTTTCTTTACAGTAGCAAGAGTTGCTTCAGCAGAAGTTCCGCCGATAACCACTGCCAGATGGTATGGCGGACAGGCCGAAGTTCCCAGATCCATGATTTTTTCCTTAATAAATTTGGTCAGGTTCTCGTCAGTCAGAAGAGATTTGGTCTGTTGGTACAGGTAAGTTTTATTTCCGGAGCCACCTCCTTTTGTTATGAAAAGGAACTCATATGAATTTCCTTTTTCAGAATAAATATCAATCTGGGCAGGAAGGTTAGTTCCTGTATTTTTCTCATCCATCATGGTTAACGGAACCACCTGCGAATAGCGAAGATTACGATCCTGATAGGTGTTATAAATGCCTTTTGAAAGGAATTCAGCATCATTTACCCCGGTATAAACATCTTCACCTTTTTTACCCATCACAATGGCTGTACCAGTATCCTGGCAGGTTGGCAATTCGCCTTCAGCTGAAACAACCTGGTTAAGCAACATGGTGTAAGCCACAAACCGATCGTTATCAGTAGCTTCCGGATCTTTCAGTATCAAGGCAAGCTTTTCGAGGTGCGATGAACGGAGAAAGAAAGAAACATCGGCAAAAGCTTCTCTGGCAAGTAATTCAAGACCTTCAGGAGCAACTTTCAGGATTTTTCGTCCATCGAATTCGGTAGTTGAGACAAAATCTTTGGTCAATAAACGATACGATGTGGTATCATTTTTAATTGGAAATGGTTTTTGGTAAGCGAATTTTGACATGATATTAAAATCTAAATAATTGAATATTAATGGTATCTCTTTAAATTTGAATGAAGTGCTTCTTTTCCAGTTTCAGGAATTAATGCTGAAAACGCAACACTTAGAATTAATGTTAATGCAATGAAAATAAGTGAATAAGAAGATTTAAATCCGATATCGATCAGCCAATCTTTGGCTAGCAATTTAACTCCGACAAAAATCAGCAAGATACTTACACCAACATTCAGGAACCTGAATTTATCGATCATGTTCGCCAGCAAGAAGAATAGAGTCCGCAATCCGATAATTGCAAAAATATTTGAAAAAAATACAACAAAAGGATCGAGCGAAACAGAAAACACCGCCGGAATTGAATCGAGCGCAAAAATGACATCGGTGAATTCGACCAACACCAGTACCAGCATTAATGGTGTAAAAAAAACTTTCCCATGAAAATTCAGGGCGAACCGATCTTCATGATATTCCTTAAGAATATTGAGATATTTTGAAAGAAATTTGACAATAACAGAATCGTGAGGATCATGATGTTCAGCTTCCTTTTTAAACAGTATTTTAAATCCCTGAAAGATCAGAAAGGCACCAAAAATATAAAGTATCCATTCGAAACGGTGAATCAACGCAGCGCCGACGAAAATGAAGATAAACCGTAGAATGATTGCCCCCAAAACACCCCAGAAAAGAACTGTTTTGTAATTTTTCAAGGGTACCGAAAATCCCTGAAGGACAAGCAGAATAACAAAAACATTATCGATGGATAGCGTTTGTTCAATAAAATATCCCGCCAAATAGCTCATCGACATATTATCTCTGTATTCCGATAGCATTCCTTCGAAATCTGCCGATTTAAATTTGAGTTCAGGAGCATACCTTTTCACAACCTCCTGAAGTTCCGGGAGGGATCTAATTCCATGCAGATGATGTCCGAAAAAGAGAAGGAAAAGATAAAACCCTAAAGCAAGCGCTACCCAAATGCATGTCCAAGCCATAGCTTCCTTGGTTGACACAATGTGAGAATTTCGTCCAACTACCAATAAATCAATCATCAGAACGAAAATGATCAACGAAAGAAAACATGCCATTAAAATAATTTCTGTTGGCATACTCGCTAATTAACTTTTGTTACGCCTCCGGAAACAATGAACTTCATCACCTCCGATGGACTTAAATCAACCAATTTAACTGATTTCTCAGGAACAAAATATAGGATTCCTGAAAAAGCATAGGAATGTGGAAAATATACTGCGACCATTTCCTGAACACCAAAATCCTCCAGGTTCTTCTCTGTGATAAAACCTAATCTAAAGAGCTGATTTTCTTCGTTCATGCAAACGAGCACCGGAACATTAAATTTTTTTTCTTTGCCAACAAAGGCAGTAAATAAATCCTGAAGTGACGTATAGATAAAATTCAGTATCGGAGCTCGGGCAAGAATTCGTTCGGTAAAGAAAATAAATGGCTTGGCGAGGATTGTTCCGCCAATGAGTCCAAGCAAAGAAACCGTAAAAAACAGAATTACAATTCCGATCCCGGGAATGCTGACATGAAAATATTCCTTTAACGGATCGCCAATGATTCGATCCACGTAATTAAACATGAAAAAGACCGTATAGAGTGTTACAGCAAGCGGACCCAACAACAATAGTCCCTGAAGAAAATAGTTTAGAAGCCGTTTCATATTTTTTTGCGAAAGATACAACTTTTCCCCTTCTCATCGAAAAACAAGAGAACCTTGAACCCTAATAAATTGTTATAAATACAACTTAAAATTTAGAATCTTTAAATTGAAATAAAGGCATTAAAACTATGAAGAGAGTTACATTTATAATATTTCTGGCAATTTCTATAATGTGCATTGCCCAGGATAAAAACAAACCAAGCATGAATACAGCATTGAAATTCAACAAATTGAATGATTATGAAAAATCAGTCATTGATAATAAAGGTACAGAACGACCCTATTCTGGTGTCTATTATAAGTTCGACAAAGCCGGAACTTATCTATGTAAAAAATGCAATGCACCTTTGTATCGCTCAACAGATAAATTTGATGCACAATGTGGTTGGCCAAGTTTTGATGATGAAATTAAGGGAGCGGTTAAAAGAACTACCGATTCTGACGGAAGTCGCACAGAAATTACCTGTGCCAAATGTGGCGCACATTTAGGCCATGTCTTTGTTGGAGAAGGATTCACCCCTAAAAATACCAGGCATTGTGTTAATTCAATTTCCCTGATCTTTCAACCGGAAATCAAGGAATAGACAAATCAGCCATTTACATCCTGACAATCCGGTAAACTTCTTCAAAGTTTTTGACTTCCGTCAATTTTGTTCGCAATCTGGCGATTTCGAGAAAATCGTTGGTATAAATTTCAAAGAAATGGTTCATGATATTCATGTTCTTCTTTCATGTGGTACCCAAAATAAAATCATGCCAAAATATTTGGATTCTATTACTTTATTTTCTATTATTGTATCAATAAATTAGAAATAATTCTAATTAAAAGAATCTCATGATAATATTGAATCTTTTAGTTTCTTTTGAATTATCTAATCCGACTGCTAAATTTTGATGTTACTATACCATTTGTGTGGGTAACAAGAGGATTTACTCTGTAAAAAATAAGCGAAATCAGCCTTAATAAATCCAAAAATCATTCTTACATCTTTTTCAAAGAAATTATTTAGTATAAACTAAATAATAACAACATCAATCCATTGGAAATGCATTGCGTTGCAGATATTTCAAATAATCAAGCACTATAATTAACAGATAGTTAATAAGTTGCTGACAAAAAATAGGTTGTAATTTTACAATCCTTAAATTATCTAAATATTATGACAAAAAAAAGATACACAGAATTGCAAATCTATCGTATCCTTCAAGAGAATGAGTCTGGTGTAACTATTTCCAATCTTATTAAAAAGTATGGCATCAGTCAAGCCACTATTTATAACTGGAGAAGTAAGTATGGAGGCATGAATATTTCGGAAATCCGAAGGATAAATGAACTGGAGGATGAAAATGACAGATTAAAACGAATGTTTGCAGATTTAAGTCTGGAAAACATTTTATTAAAAGGGAAACTTGAAAAGGAAAGATAAGCAGCAAGCTTGATTAACTTATATAACTTAATTAAGAGGAAAGTTGCTCAATATTATATTTCAATTTTAGAATTTTAGAATTTTTTCTGTTATGATGAAAAAAATATCGTAATTAAGTTACTCGATCTCAATATCTGACTTTAAAATCTCAATTAAAATAAAACAAAAATAAGTATTAGAACTAATATCATTTATATATTACTGATTTAATGGCATTTGTGCAATAATTCGATCAAATCGTGTGGATAAATATTTTTGTAGGGGGAGTCGGAAATTACGTATTGATTTTCTTGTTCAAACCATCTATTTTTACAAAGAGAAAAAGATTTAATTATTAGGACATGATTTTTTAAAAACCTAATTAGAATTTTTTTTAGAAAAAAAATAGAATTTCGATAACCAAATTAATTCTTACGATATGTCATTAGAGAAGCCAAATTATCAATGGTATGCAGTTTATACCAGGGCAAATGCAGAAAGAAAATTGTACAATAATCTGAAGGAAAATAATATTGAATGTTATTTGCCGACAAGAAAAGTGCATAAAATTTGGAGTGATCGCAAAAAATGGGTTGAAGAGCCTTTATTTAGATGTTATTTATTTGTCAAAGTCAGTTACAAAGAGTTTTTTACCGCATTGAATACAACAGGGGTTGTTTGCTATGTAAGCTTTGGGGGGAAGGCTCAAGCTATTCCAGAATCTCAAATTAATAATATCAAAGCTTTTTTAGCTCAAAGCGAGCACGAAGTTACGGTTTCCTACGAACGAATTCAAAAAGGCGTATCAGTTGAAGTTTTGCATGGATCACTACAGGGCATAAAAGGGGAAGTAATAAATTTACATGGACAAAGTAGATTGTTAATACGTGTTGATTCTTTGAATTGTAGCATTTATGCAAATATATCAAGAGAGGAAGTAAATGTATTGGAAGAAAAAAATATGCAAAATGAGTTTTCAATGATAAGATCAGCTGTTTCTTAATCTTTCCAATTTGGATAAAATCAAAGCGTTTGTTTTTTAGTATATATACATCAATGTCGTTTAGTTAGTGATTATTCATAATCGTTTGTAATTCATGGAGTAAGGCTTCTTTGGTTTTTTAATCCTCGGATTACTCCGTCCCGGCCTGA
>JANXYV010000214.1 GCA_025355875.1 Prolixibacteraceae bacterium
GCAATCAACTCTTCAATGGTATGAATCCCAAATCGGTTGAAGACCGTATCGGGCACAGCCAGGACCGTGAACCGGGTTCGCGCCGATTTTTTCCCGAATGGAAACCGTATCACCTGGAGTGTATCTTTTATACCGGTCACTTTTAAGCCCTCCGCAAACAATTTATAGGCGGGGTCTGCAGCAACGACGTCATAAATGCTGCTCTTTACCGGAGCAATAACCTGATCAATACCATGACAATATCCGTTTGCACACAGTATATTGCGATCAGTGATTTTGGAATGCTTGTTAATTATGATATCTGATCCGGAAAACTCGGTCACCAAAAAGTCGCCAAGAGCGTTGGTATCACGAAGTGCTCCCAGCTGTACGTCGCCGGTAGAAATCTGGTTAGTTATCAAATGATTGTATGCCAGCTCCTTTTGTTCTTCGACAGAAAAATCGTTCAGCGAATTCTTACCCACCAGCTTGTAATAAGCTTGCATCGCTTCATTGCTTGGCAAAAACAAAGTAAATGGTCCTCTCACATACAAAAGATCGGTAAGACCGGCAGTTTGCAGCAGTTTCTCAAATTCAGAGTATTTTTCAGGATTGCTCTTCACATAGTCAGCAATTACCTGCTGTTCAGATTTAACTTTCCACAATACCGGCTCTTGAGTACAGCTATACAGGATCAGAAAAAGCAAACTGAGTATGCAGATTCCCCTGATTTTATGTAATGAAGTGTTTTTCATAGCATTATAGTTAAGAATGATTAACGGTTATAGAATGGATTCTGAACCAGGTTCTGGTTGTAGAGAATTTCATGTTCCGGAATTGGCAGGTAATAGCTCATGGTATCATATACCTTGGTCCTAAGAACAGCCTGCTGTTTAATGTCAGCTCCCGAAAGGATCATATCGATAATCAATTGTTTGTTTGAAAAATGATTACGTTTTGCAGAGCGCAGAATATCGAACCAGCGTTTTCCTTCAACGATAAATTCACGGCCACGCTCGTCCAGAATAGCTTTTTGCAGATCCTTCTTTACGATTACATCTTCGTACGACAAGCCGGCTCTTTCCAAAGTTAAACGAACCAGAGCATTGGCTTCGGTAAACCGGTCAAGCTCAGTTAATGCTTCAGCTTTCATCAAAAGAATGTCAGCATACCGGTAATAAATAAAATTGGCCGACCGTTGTGTACCAGACCTTGGAACCGAACCACCCAGATCATACCCTTTGTATTTCCAGAGTGGAGTGTTTGTCTCGCAGAGACGCAAATCCTGCTTGTTGAATAAGGTGGTTACATTTTTAGTCAGCTTCAATTCGCCTGCTCCTGATCCAACAGGAACCAAATTATAGTAAATCGGATTTTCCTGTCCTTCCAGGTTGTCGTCGAACTGAATTTCAAAGATCGATTCAAACTTATCATTTCCAGGTTGGTACAAATCAAACCAGGTGGAGTTATCTTCCAGACTAAAAAGACCAGTGTTATCAATTGAATCGCAATAATCGATACATTTCTGATATTGCTCATTCCACAAATAAACATCGGCAAGCAAAGACATGATTGCAAACTTATTGGCCCGGCCATTGAAATAACCCGGATGGGCAGCATCGCCTTTGTATTCGGTGGTATAAGCCAGGTCTTTGGCTTTCAAAAGGTCGGAGATAATCTGCTTGACGACCACCTTTTCTTCAGTTTTTCCTAAATAGAGGTTCGATGTGTCTGAAAGCGATGGTTCAATTACCAATGGTACATCTTTCCATACCCTGACCAAATAAAAGTAAGAAAGTGAACGGAGAAAGAGCGCTTCAGCATCGACTCCATCCATCATCTTCTTGGTAAAGGTTTTATCCTTTGCGAATACCTGTTTATCGTAGTACATCAGCGTGTTTGCCAGGTTAATGGCCTTGTAGTATCCATCCCATTTAATAGATGGGTTCGAAGAGCTGATGTCGCTTGCAGCAATTTTTGCATAATCGCCTGTGGTGGCTCCCCCAAGGGTGACCATATCGGCTCTGAGTTCGCCCCAGATAAAAGACTGGAGGGCAGCGCCCCTAAAAGCGTTATAAGTTCCGGCCAGTGCACCGTTCACATCATCGGTCTTGGTCCAGAATTTATCCTTGATCAGGCTGTTTACCGGTGCGACAGTCAGATAATCTTTGCAGGATGATAATGCAATTATCATCAGAAGGATGGCTAAATTGACCGAAGGGTATATGTTATATTTTCTCATCGATTTTATTTTTAAATATTAGAAGGTAACATTTACACCAAACATGATTTTTTCACTCGGCGGTGTTCTGCTTTCGTCTTTAGGTAGTGTATCTGGCCTGTTTGGTGGCGCAACATCAGGATCCTGACCTGAATACTTGGTCCAGGTGTAGAGGTTATATGCTGTACAGAATACTTTCAGATCTTTGACGCGCAAAGCCTTGCATGTTTTTTGAGTAAACAGGTAACTCAACGACAAAGATTTTAACCTCAGGTAAGATCCATCTTCCACAAAACGGTCGGAACCTAACCAGTTGTATCCCTGATTATAAAGCGCCCTTGGCATATCGGTTACGTCGCCGTCTCTTCTCCAGCGCCAGTTGGTTGCCTGACTTTGGTTGTCGTATCCGTACATGTTTTCAGTATTTATACGAGTCTGGTTGATAATTTTCTGACCCACTTTAAAGTACAGGAATGTATTCACGATAAAACCTTTGTACTGAACCCTGAAACCGGTTCCGCCCATGAATTTTGGATTCAAATCGCCCAGGTAAACCAAATCGAGTTCATCGATCTTACCATCATGGTTGATATCGTCATATTTGGCGTCGCCACCCCGGAAAACGTATCCGCTGGTTCCGCCCATGATCATCCTCAAAGGAACATCCTTATTAAGTCCGTAAATCGGATTGCCATTGGCATCTCTTACCACCGCATCGTCGTCGTTCAGGTATACTCCTTTATAACGGTATCCGAAGAATCCTCCCATTGGCTGACCCGGAGTGATACTGATTTTGTAATTGCCATTCTGAAGCATATCGCCATATTGCAGGCTGTAGTTGTCAGGAAGGGCCAGTACCACGTTTTTATTGGTCGAAAGGTTCAAATTGAAATTCAGAGACCAGTCCTTTTTCCGGATGATTGTATAATCCATCACGAATTCAGCCCCTCTGTTTTCGAGTTCGCCATCGTTGCGGTTTACACTGCCAAATCCAGAAGAATTTGGAATCCCTGAGTTCTCCAGGTAGAGATTGTGAGTCGTTTTCTTATAATAATCTATTTCAATATTTAAGCGGTTATCCAGTCCAAAAAATGAAATTCCAGGATTAGTCTGTTCAATGGTTTCCCATTTCAGGCTGGTTAGTTCAAGCGCATTCGGTGTAACTCCCTGCATGTCCATATAGGCTAAACCTGAGCCTGCACTGTAAGTATTCCAGTACAGGTAGTTGCCGGTTGGTGAGTTACCGGTTTCACCCCAGCTCAATCTCAGCTTCAGGTCGTTAATCCATTTGGCTTCTTTCAGGAAGCTTTCCTTGTTGATACGCCAGGCTCCTGAAACGGTTGGGAAAAGACCCCAACGGCTCTCCGGACTAAATTTTGAATTTCCTTCGTATTTGGCGCCCGCCATGAAAATATACTTGTCCTTAAATTTATAACTGGCGTTTGCAAAAAATCCTAATGAGCGGTATTGCGTATAATCGGCTCCAAACCAATTCAGATGCACATCTCCGACAGGTTGCTGCATATTAGGCGAAGCCGACTGGCTGGTGGTCGTTTTAAACCAACGCTGAACGGATTCTTCCGTATCGACCTGTCCCATTAAAACCAAATCATGGTCGGTAGTAGGCATCTTTGGGCTATACACAAACTGGTTGAAGGTATAAATAGTACTCTTTTTCGAGAATTCGTTGGAAGCCTGATTCGTAATTGCATCGGTATAATTATAACCTATTGCTTTATACGGTAAAAATTTCTCCCTTTTGTTGTCGAAAATATCGAGGGTAACAGTCGAGGTCCAGATCAGATTCGGCAAAATAGAATACCGTGCGGTGAACAAAGCGCGGGAATTGTCCTTAATCTGATGGTTTACCCCCAGATTGACAAATGCAACCGGATTATAAATATCATTGGCATTACCCTGCAAGGTACTTCTGGGTATAAAATAATCGCCTGGAGTATACTGGTTTAAGGTATCCCGATCGTAGACCGAAAGGTTTGGCATTCTCCGGTAGGCGATTGAGCGCACAAGTTTATTAGTAAAATCACCGTCTTCCGCATCATAGGTATTGTTTTGGTCGTAACGCGTAAACATGATGTCGGTTTTGAACTGAAGTTTTGAAGACAGATCGTAGTCGAGCGAACTGCGAAGATTCAGTTTCTTCAAATCGTTTCCGATAGTCGTACCGCCTTCGTCGAAAAAGCCTACCGACATGTTGTATTTCGATTTGTCACCCCCTCCACGCACCGAGAAATCGTGTTGCTGAGTATGGGCTGTCTGAGTTATTTCTTTTACCCAGTCGGTGTTTTGCGAGTAGTTGTTATAATTAACCCAGGTAGGATCATAAGCAATTTGCTGATAACCCTGAGTATTCGAAAACTCGTTGCGGTTCCAGTTGTAATACTCTTCCGTAATCAAGCGGGCATAACCGGCGCCGTCGAGCATCGGAATGTGAGGTGGTTCCCAGCCTGTTGTATTCTTATACGTGTATTCGAAGATCGGTTTAGACTTGGCTCCGCGTTTGGTTTTGATCATCAACACCCCGTTCGCTGCCCTGGAACCCCAGATTGCAGTAGATGCAGCATCTTTCAATACCTCGATGGTTTCGATATCTTCCGGAGAAACGTCGATCAGGTTACCGAATTTTTCAACGTCGGCGCTACCGAAGTCGAAATTCGGGTCAATGGTTGCATCGTAAGGAATACCGTTAATAACGATCAATGGGTTATTTTGGGCATTCAGTGTGGCAGTACCGCGGATACGGATATTCAAACCTGCACCCGGGTCACCCGAGATCGACGAAATGTCGACGTTACCCATACGTCCCTGGAGCATATCTTCTACGGAAGTGGTCATTAAGGATTTCATTTCCTTAAAGTCGATGCGCTGGACTGCTGTAGCCCGGTCGCGCACTTTGGTAAACCCGTCGTTTCCAATCTTGGCTACTTCAACACGAACTTCTTTGAGTGATTTGGATTCTGACTCAAGTTCAATATTGATGGTGGTACGTCCATTAATAGCTACAGTCTTTTTCTTATAGCCGATAAATGAAACCTGCAGTGGGTTACTATTATTTGACACTTTGAAAACATAGTTCCCATTTAAATCTGTGACTGTACCTGAAACGAACCTACCGTTTTTATCAATCTCAACAACGTTTACGTATAGCATAGATTCCCGTGTCAGAGAATCGGTGACGTGTCCTTTAATGATAGCGGGCTTTTGTCCGTACAAATTACAGAATCCTGATAATAAAGTTGTTATTATGAGTAATCCTGAAAATTGAATGATTTTTTTCATATTGGATCTGGTTAGATTTATTATCATTTAAATATCAAAACTGAATTGATTTTGTGCGCAACGCCCTTTCTGGTCAGGATATCCGCCTGGGAATGGTCGACAGTAACCACTTTTCCTGTTCCATCTTCAACAGTCAGCTTATTGGGCTCATTCACGATTTTCAATGGTGCATAAGTAGTTCCTTCAACTGTTGTGGCTAAAATTCGATCTGAATCATAAGTGCCTGAAAGACCCATCAATGTTTCAGTGTTGCCACCATCATCAAAAATGGCATTTTTCCTGACAAAGTGATACAGCAGGAATTTTTTCAATGCCTCAGTTTCAGTTGGTATCAGGCCGGCAGCTTTGGCAGCAGCCATTGCATCGTTGGTCGGTGCAAAAGCAGTCCAGTAACTACATTCGGGAAGGAATGTCAAATTTGGGATGGTATCTTTAGTCGTTGCATCCACAAATCTTGGGTTAAGCAATTTTGTTTTTACAAGTGCATCTTTAAATACGGATACATCAGCATTTGTCGTAAAGAATTTTCCCATTACATACTTCGACTTGATCGGGTTGTTCAGATAGTACAAAATACCATTTAAATCATTCGGCTTGGTGTCAGTGATAACCGCCTTGTCTTTCTTGTATTGATTTTCACAACCTACCAGCGCATTATTATTATAGGAAATAAAGTTGCCCGAGTTCATTTCCAGATAACCCTGACCGCTGAAATCTGATTTTACCCCATTATAGATATGATCTTCACAGAATATGTTCAAATCATCAGTTTTTATTGCCTTCCAAAGTCCATCACTTCCTTTGTACTGAACTTTTGTGCTCGGCTTGTCATAGCGAATACCATAAGCATAAAGTTCATCGTTGGTAGCTGCCAACAAGGTGACAGGCTGACCAGGATTAGACAGACTTGTAAGCATACTTGCCTGGTTCAGACAATATAGAAAAGTGGAATAGTTACTATTGAAAAATAGTTCTCCCGGAACAGTTTTAAATACATTCGGTTCAAGAACCTTATTCATCTCGTAGATCATACCGTTGCTGCACATGTGTTGTGAAACGATATCACTTTTATTAATCACCATTGGATCGCCAAAAGAGTTGAAGTAACTCTTTGATATTTTGGATATCAAACCCAATGACCGGCCCAACTGCGTTTGAAGTATATAATATAAGGTAACTTCGGGTACGCTGTCAAGATTGGCGTATGTGTTTAAAACTTTCTTATTGAGATAATCGGTAAGGACCGGATCTGAAGGAAGATATCCGGTGAACATATCCTTCATACGGACTTCATTACCCGTAAAAGCGCCTTGTTCCTCCGCAATATTCGAAACCAGATCATATGTTTTTAAATACCCGATTTCATTCCCCCGATTAGGAAAAGTTTTTGGAGAAGTATAATTTGCAAATCGCTGCATCATATCATAGTACACACCAAATTTATCCTGATGTGCAAGCAGATATTGTTCCAGGCTTAACTGAGGTTCCACCACCTGATCAAGCAGGAAGATGAATCCATTGGAAGTACGGATTGCTGCTGCATTGCGTCTTTGATCAACAGTTTCATCCGGCGGAACAACCCGGAGAGGATCTTCAATGACCATTGCATTCCCCCAGTTCAGATTATCGCCCCATTTGCTGTTGGGATACATATAAGTATAGTCTGAACCGTCGAGAGCTCCAAAAAAGTCTTCAAAATAGTCGATGCTGAAGCAAGGAACCAATTTTATGCCGGTGTACATTAAATACTTCTTTCCCTTATTCGGTTCATACCTTGCCGTTTCATAGTAAGGTAAAGAAGTACTCACGGTTGGCTTTCTGAAAAACAATGCAGCATACTCTCCATGTGGTCCCTGTTCTTCCGACCATACATATTCATAAATCAACTGATACCTCGACCTGGGATTGCGTAAACAATGTAGGGTAAAAAGATTCGTTGCCTCGTCTTTGGTCAGATCATCGACCGATGCAATACCCTGTTGGGTAAAATAGGTTTTGAAAGCATCGTCGTTTGGCACAAACAATGTAAAAAGCTGTTTGGTAATTGGAACTGTATATTCCGCTTTTTCCATTAACTTGAGGTAAATGGTATAATTACCTCTTTTTTGAAGGGTTTCAATACTTGATCCTCCTAACCACGGTGGATCTGCGTACCTCTCCTGCTGTTTTGAACAGCCGAAAACCCCCAACAATAAAACTACCAGGACAATTGCTGTTGGTAGAAGCTGAACTCTTTTCTTCATGTTAGGATATTTTAAATTTCAATTTTAGATTTAGATTTCAAGAAAGCAAAAATAGAATTAAAAGTTAATTAATGTTCTCTTAACAGACTATTGTTGTTAATTTTCGTTAAATATTTTTTTCAACAAGTTGGGAATACTGATTCAGAGATCATTTTGTATTGACAAAATCAAACCGTTCTGTTCTGGTGTGCTCGGCAAACTTAGGTCATGCACAACCTATATCAAAACATACTTTCATGTTTTTTAACATTATTTACAAATACTTTCAGCAAGTCTTTAGAGAAGCAGATAAATCCCTGACAAAAAGCCTGGACATATTTAATGCAAGCTTACCACGGGGAAACATTGAAATGATGGATTATTTCCAAAGTTGCTTCCGGACTTTCAGATTTTGAAGCAGAATCTGTAACTTCGTCCCCACCGAAGAAAGCTTCCGGAAATTTTAGCCTATAAACCAAATAAATTGACATCCATATAAACTGCTTAATCTGACTTCATGAAAGATTGCCACCTATTATTAATAGTATGCTTGTCCGTATTTTTTGCCTGTCAGACAAGACAAACTACAAAACAAGAAATCGCTTCGAAATGGACCGTAGAAAAAGCTCTGCAATGGAGCACCGCGAACGGATGGCTGCGCGGGAGCAATTTCAACCCGAGCACTGCTATTAATCAGTTGGAAACCTGGCAGGCAGAATCGTTCGACACCACCACCATCGACCGTGAACTTGGCTGGGCCCAAAATATCGGTATGAACGTGATGCGTGTGTACCTGCACCACCTGGCCTGGCAAGTGGATCCCTCCGGGTTTAAGAAAAGAATGGATACTTATCTGAACATCGCCAACAAACACGGCATCAAAACGGTCTTTTGTATTTTCGACGATTGCTGGAACCCTACTTACCATGCAGGGAAACAACCCGATCCAAAACCGGGAGTTCACAACTCCGGCTGGGTTCGCGATCCGGGCGATCTGATTTTTACCGATACAACTTTGGTAAAGACCCTTGAAAACTATGTCAAAGACATTTTAACGACCTTTAAAGATGACCCTCGTATCGCAATTTGGGATCTTTACAACGAACCCGGGAATTCGGGTTATGGAAACCGTTCAATGCCCCTGCTCCGGAAAGTTTTTCATTGGGGTCGCGAAGTAAACCCCTCGCAGCCATTGTCCTCAGGAGTATGGAATAAGAGCCTGACAGAGCTAAACCAATTTCAATTCGAAAATTCGGATGTCATTACCTATCACAATTACGAAAATCCTGAAAAACATTTGGCGGTTATTGATTCCCTGAAAGTGCTTGGTCGACCCATGGTTTGCACTGAATACATGGCCCGACGGAATAACAGTTTATTCACCAACATTATGCCCATGCTGAAAGCGAACCACGTAGGAGCGATCAACTGGGGCTTGGTGGCCGGGAAATCAAATACCAAATATGCCTGGGACGAACCTATAGCAGATGGTTCGGAACCAAAACTATGGTTCCACGAGATATTCCATCCTGACGGAACTCCTTATAAACAGGAGGAAGTAGATATGATTAAAAGTCTGACAGGAAAATAGAATAAAAAATCATTAGTGACCGACTAAAATAATCCAACGATGCGAAAAGTGTTGATTTTATTAGCTTTAAAGATATTTCGCCACCTACGGGACTCCATTTTCGATGGGATGATTTTTTCTATAAATATTTCGTTCCTACGGAACAAGCTAAGATGCCAGCGGCATCAAAGGTTTATAGCACAACCATTTGAAACAAGCCAAAGCGTGCCGTAGGTACGCTACATTTTTCGCTTTGCATTTTGTCGGTCACTAATGATAAAAAATGTCATTCATAGTCATTAGCTTCGCGTCATTGATGTTAAAATGAGCAACAAATGACAATTGAATGACCACTAAATGACCTTTTAAAATTTTACAGCCATGAAAATGAAACGAATTTCAGTATTACTATTGATTGTTGGTGCAATTACTCTTTCCGGTTGCTCATCCAAAAAAACCAGACAGGAAAATTGTTTCAGGTTGAAAGCTGAAGATTTCAGAAAAACAATCAACGGGAAACAAACGAATTTGTATTTCCTGAGAAATGGAAATATTCAGGCGGCCATTACCAATTACGGCGGACGGATTGTTGGGCTTTGCACTCCCGACAAAGCCGGCAAAATGGGCGATGTGGTTCTGGGGTTCAACAGCATTGACGGTTATCTGAAAGCGAAGGAAGTATTCCATGGCGCATTGATTGGTCGAGTCGGAAACCGCATTGCAAAAGGAAAATTCAGCCTCGATGGAAAGGAATATTCTTTGCCCCTGAATAACAAAACAAACCATCTTCATGGTGGTCCCGGCGGATTTCACAATGTGGTTTGGGATGTTAAATCAACGACCGATTCTTCCATTGTGTTGAACTACCTCTCGAAAGACGGCGAAATGGGTTATCCGGGGAATTTGAATGTGGAAGTCTGCTATCTTTTAGATTCAAAAAATGAATTGGTAATCAGCTACAAAGCCACGACTGACCAAAGTACACCCGTCAACCTTACGAACCATGCGTTCTGGAACCTGTCTGGTGAAGGCAACGGAACCATCAATGAGCATTTTCTTACGATCAATGCCGATTCATACACACCTGTTGATTCAACACTGATTCCGCTTGGAGGAAACGAACCGGTGGAAGGAACTCCTTTTGATTTCAGGGACGGCCTGGCTATCGGGACTCATTTGGATCAGGAGAAAACGAATACTCAATTGAGATACGGCCCCGGCTACGATCACAATTTTGCTCTGAATAAACCTGTTGTTGGTGCGATGTCGTTTGCGGCCACTGTGGTCGAACCTTCGGGCGGTCGGAAAATGGAAGTTTTCACTCAGGAACCGGCCCTGCAGTTTTATGGAGGAAACTTCATGGACGGAGCTGATATCGGCAAAAGCGGGAAATCGTATCAGTTTCGTGAGTCGTTTGCCATCGAAACCCAGCATTTTCCCGATTCTCCAAACAATAAACAATTTCCATCGGTCATACTCATGCCGGGAGAGACTTATCAAACCTCATCCATTTATAAGTTCAGCGTAATTGAATAGTCCGATTTAATCCAAATTATTTCTTTATAATTTTCCGGAATATTGATCGGTTTTATCCTTGTTTT
This sequence comes from Prolixibacteraceae bacterium, assembly GCA_025355875.1. GTDB lineage: Bacteria > Bacteroidota > Bacteroidia > Bacteroidales > Prolixibacteraceae > Aquipluma. The sequence goes on from JANXYV010000214.1 coordinate 10,891, forward strand.
GCTCAAATCGGTCCAAAATCCTTAGGATTGTGATTAATGAGATTGCTATCAGAAGCGGCCAGGTAAGCAGCCACAATATTTCTGTGATCATAATGCTTAAGTTTTAAATTAATAGATGTGCGATTCATTGTTAAGTTCCTTCATGTCAATTTTCTGGTTGTCGATTGAGCGCCAGGCGACCCAGATATAAGCAAGCACAAAAGGCACCAGTAAAGAAACATAACTCATCGCCGTTAAGGTGTATAGGCTCGATGAACTGTTCTTCAGGGTCAGTGAACTTTGCAGGTCGTATGTTGAAGGATAATAGGCTGTATTGTTAAACCCAGCAACCAGCAACAAGGCAAATACAGTAAGAATGGTTCCAAGACCGGCACCCCAAATGCCTTTGGTACTGTTTTTTTCGAAACTTATTAATGGCATGATGATACCAATCAAAACCAGGACTACTCCAAGAAGCAGGATTACCGCAACTATCGGCATCTGAAGAATATTGTGCAAATATTTGTTCGACTCCATTGAAACTACTCCCGTTTCAGGATTTACAGCAAAACCAGACGATAATAGTGTCCAGATCAAAAAAGTCAGGAAGAATATCAAAAATGGAATCGCGTTGAGCAGAAGTTGTTTTTTGACCCGTTCCATCATTTCAGCATGATTAATCCGGTTCATAAAATAGAGTAAGGCCAGCACCCTCGATAAAAAGAGAACCGCGAGACCAAGCATCAGATTTTGCAGGTTAAGCGCAGCTTCCAGGCCGTGAGCAGGTCCGGTCCACTCCGAAATGACCGGCATTTTTGAACCGGTGAGGTTGGTAATATTGGTGAGATTAACCGAAAATTGGGAACCCGTAAAGAAGGTTGACACTGCCGTTCCAATTAAAACCGGGGCTAAAATCCCATTCAGGAGCAAAAAGTTTTCAAAAGTCCGTTTCCCTAAAAAGTTACTGGCTTTATTCCGGTATTCGAACGAAACAGCCTGAAGAATGAAGCCCAGCAGAATAAGCATCCAAACCCAGTAGGCTCCGCCAAAACTGGTTGAATAAAACAGGGGGAATGACGCGAAGAAAGCGCCACCAAATGTTACGAGGGTGGTAAATGTAAACTCCCATTTGCGGCCCAGCAGGTTGACCAGAATTGTGCGTTCATCATTTGTTTTCCCGATGGTGTAAAGCAGTGTTTGTCCACCCTGAACAAACATCAAAAATACGAGGATTGCGCCCAACAGCGAAACGATGATCCACCAGTAATGCTGTAATATGTCGTAGCTTAAAGTCATGATTCCTGGATTTTATAGATTAGTGATTGGTTGATTCGTTGTCATCGCTGACCGATCCTTTTTTGATACTGGTCGTCATGATTTTTACTTCAGCAATAAGCAAACCTGTAAAAATGATGAAGAACAACCAGAATGTAATTTGAACCGACGATGTTTTAAGTTGTGAAACCGCTGCGATAGTGGGCAAGATATTCTGAATAACCCATGGCTGGCGACCAACCTCTGCCACAACCCATCCAAGCTCGGCAGCGATGTAGGCCAATGGAATTGTCCAAAGGGCGGTATACAGAATAAACCGTTTCTTTTCGATTTTATCTTTCAGGGTTAAAATGAGCACAACCAGGAAAAGAGCACCGAAATGAACACCTAACCAAACCATAATCCGGAAGGAATAAAAGGTTGTTGGAATACTTGGAATTAATTCATGCACATCATGTCCGGCATAATACCCATATCCAAAATACGGATAATTTGCCTCGAAACTGGCTAATGAAACCTTTGCCAGACTGTCATTCCCAGCTTTTTTGGCATTTTTGTAATTGGCTAATGAGTTGATGGCGATTTTTCCTTTCTCACTTTTTTCCTGTAACGAAATAATATTGTGTTCGGGGTTTCCGTGAACAATATCCTGAATCCCGGGAACATAAGCATTAGGATCAAGAAATGCCATATAAGATAGCATGTTTGGGATTTCAATTTCAAACCGGAAATCCTGCTTTTTGTGAAAAGCCACTTGACTGTCCTCCTTCAGGATACCTATAGCAACCAGCGGCGCATTTTGCTTTCCGGTATACAAATTCTCCATTGCTGCAAACTTCATAGGTTGATATTTTGCCATATTCCGTGCTGATCCATCGCCGGTCAATACAACAAATGCAGTTGTAAGCAGACCAAAGACCGAAGCCACCAGGATACTTTTTTTCGCTAATTGATGCTCTCTGTTTTTCAATAAGTACCAGGAACTTACACCGATCACAAATACAGAAGCCAGCACATATCCTGAGGAGATTGTATGCAGAAATTTATTGATTGCAACCGGTGAAAAAAGAACTTCCCAGAAATTGACCATCTCATTACGGGCGGTATCCGGATTGAATTTCATGCCGGTAGGATATTGCATCCAGCCATTGGCAACAAGAATCCAGAGCGCTGACAAATTTGAACCTATCGCAACCAGCCAGGTAGATAGCAGGTGAAATTGCTTGCTTACCTTGTTCCAGCCAAAGAACATGACCGCGATGAAGGTGCTTTCCAGGAAGAATGCCATAATTCCTTCGATGGCCAACGGTGCACTAAAGATGTCACCTACAAACCAGGAATAGTTCGACCAGTTGGTTCCGAATTCAAATTCAAGGATAATTCCGGTAGCAACACCAATCGCGAAATTAATACCGAAAAGGGTCATCCAGAATTTTGTAATACGCTTCCATTCGGGGTTTCCGGTACGCACGTACAAAGTCTCCATGAAAGCAATAATAAAGGAAAGTCCCAG